>JBCCJR010000025.1:0-24258 GCA_039045805.1 Cyanobacteria bacterium P01_C01_bin.118 | reverse complement strand
TGAAAATGTACTACCTACGTTAAAACAACAGCTCTTTTATGGGGATGAGCAGCTCACCGTAGACCTGGCACAACAGCATGGCACCAAAGGCCCCCTGTTTGCCCATGCGTTTGTGCCAAGATTTATCGGACTCGATTTTTATGGGATCAAATATGATCCTGACTTTGTATCCACCTTCATCCCTCCCGGGTCTCGGCAATATGGCGATGAGGTATATCAAAGGATTGTGTTTGCTGCCTCTTGCGATCGCCCTGATTTCTACGAATGTATACCCACCCCTGTTGATATATCCGATGTTCAATTTGCTGTACTAGAACAGGTTCCCACACCTGCTCTATTGCCAGGTTTAATCGGCATGGGGCTTGCTGTTGTTCGCAAGCGGAAACAGGCTGAAGGAGCCTAGAAGTTAGGCTAGCTAGTGCGTCCGCCTAGGCGCACTAGCCGATAGCTGGACAATATCTCCATTAGAATGTTGTAGTCTAGATTGCTCAACTTTTTAGAGCGGAGTTACATCGACATCCAAATCGATCACTTTGAAAAGAAAGCTATAGGCAACACGCCATTTTTGATTGTTGCAGTCAAGGGTTACCGTTTTTTGATTGAGACGAATCACATTGCCGTAACGTTCATTACCATCTCGGTCAAAGAAGCCCACATGATCACCAACAGCAACTTCGTTTCGGCCTAACCCTTCTTTTACATTTTCGGCAATAAGTAGTATCGGCACCATGAATATTGAGAGCATAGTAGGGAATGCTCCATTCTTCCTGATCTTCTAAGTTCTCCACAACAACTTTAGTCCGTTGAAATTTAATCAACTTGACTGGAACAACACGCTTTTTCCAGATTAGTGCAAAAAAATCGTAATCGAGTTGAGGGATGTGTGAATGATTTGATAGAAACAGCTTGTGGGCTTCACAACTTTTGTTTAGAGTTACGACGTCAAGTGATTGTCCATAAAAAAGTATGATAAATGAGAGCTTCAGAGTACATCCTCACTATTTCCGATAACGTCTATTCTTCCTGAAGAGTCTCTTGCTTTAGAATGCCAAAGTTAGCTTTGCTGGCTTTCACAAATTCAACCTAATTCTATAATGGTGTGATCTCAATCTGTGGCAAACAAGTAGCTCCTTTAGACACCAATAGAAACGCCAGATTTTACGACTTTTCAACCCTCGCAACTCTTCGACTTTTGTAGAGTTGCGAGGGTCGGTCTAAAGTCTAAGCCGGGTGAGGATACCAACGATAGTCGGTATCCTCACCCGGCTTAATCACTTATGATAGTTTCAACAGCCGCTAATACAAAATTAATCCGCAACAGCATGTCTGCCAAGCTGAAAAAAATATTTAACAATATCCCTCTACGAGTCAGTTTAATTGTGCCGTTTACACTACAGATTTTTACGGCGGTAGGGTTGGTGGGCTATTTATCTTTCAGAACTGGGAAACATGCCATCAATGAGCTAGCACTCCAACTACAGGATGAAGTATCTGCCAGGGTTCAACAAAAGCTCGATGCCTATTTGAGTGTCCCCCCTATAGTTAATCAAATTAATGTCAATGCTTTTAAAGCTGGCTTACTAAGCCTTGATAATGCCACAGTTATCGAAGACTTTTTCTATCAGCAGCTTCAATCTTTTCCATCAGTTAGTTACGTTTTTCTTGGCAATGCTAAAGGGGCCATCATCGCCCTTGGGCGACGACTAGATGGTTTGCCTGTTCTAGAGAAAACAGATAAATTTGAAGACTTTGTGTCAGGCGAACCCTACAATGTCTATGCTCTGGATGCAGACGGTCGACAGGGAAAACGGTTGGATTCCTATTCTGGCTATGATGTGCGTACCCGCCCCTGGTATGTCCTGGCTGCAGAAAAGCAAGAACCCGTTTGGCATAATGCCTACAGTTTTTTTGGCAGACCCGATGTGTTGTCAATCCCCCATACCTATCCTCTCTATAATCAAGAGAACACATTGGTGGGTGTCTTTGCAACTGAGATTGTGTTGACTGAGATTAGCGATTTTCTTAGTGCACTAGACGTTGGTCAGACTGGCGAAGTCTTCATTATTGAACATTCAGGCTTGATGGTGGCCACCTCTACGGACCAGCAACTGGCATACCTGGATGAGTCACGTCAGCAAACGATACGTCTCCACGTCACAGACAGTAATGCACCTATTATTCAGGCAAGCGCAGCTTATCTGACCGAGCGCTTTGGTGATTTTGAAACCATCCACAACGATCAATCCCTAACGTTTAACCTTGATGGCGAACAGCATTTTCTTCAGGTTTCTCACTTTCACGCCAATGACGGCATTGATTGGTTGATTGTGACCACGGTGCCAGAGTCGGACTTTATGGCCCAGATTAATGCCAATACTCGTACGACATTTTTGTTATGTCTGGGAGCACTGGCTCTATCACTGTTAGTCGGTATTTACACCGCTCGACGCATCATCCGGCCAATAGTGCAACTGAGCCAGGCATCAGAGGAGATTGCCAGGGGAAACCTTGAGCCTACCATAACAATATCAGGCAGTAATGAACTCAGTGTTCTGGGACAGTCATTTAATTATATGGGCCAGCGCTTGCGAGAGTCCTATGCCCAGTTAGAAGAGTATTCTCAATCTCTGAAAAATAGGGTGGAAGAGCGGACCCAAGCCTTGCTCCAGTCGGAAGAACTATTGTGCCAAAGTGAAGAGCGCTGGCAGCTAGCTCTCCAAGGAACGAACGACGGAGTGTGGGACTGGCATATTCAAACAGGAGAGATATTTTATTCTCAGCGATGGAAAGAGATGCTAGGGTACGATGCCTCCGAAATTACTGATCATATTCATGAATGGCAAAGCCGTATTCATCCGGATGATCTGGACCGGGTAATGCAGGCAACTCAGGCTCACCTACGCCGAGAATGTCCGTACTTTTCTGCGGAATACCGGCTTCACTGCAAAAACGGCAGCTACAAATGGGTGCTTGACCGAGGGCAGGCCCTTTGGAATGACGCAGGCAAGCCGGTGCGCATGGCTGGGTCCCACACTGATATTAGCGATCGCAAACGGGCAGAAACCGCATTACGAAAGAGTCGTGCCAAGTATCAGCGCCTCGTTGAAGATATCGGAGACAAGTTTGTTGTCTTTAGTCATACCGGAGCTGAGGGGCTGGTAACCTATGTGAGTGGAGGATTCACCGCTGTCTTTGGCCTCCAGCCTGAGGAGATTATTGGCCGAGCCTGGTCAGAAGCCATTTACTGGCGACCCGGTGTTATCGAAAAAACTGCAGTCTATATTGTTGAGCTCATCGAAGCCCGAGCCGAATTTCATCAGTTTGAAATGCAATTTACCTATCAATGCAGTGAAGTACGTACAATCCTGGTGTCTCACCATGCCGTCAGAGATTTAACTGGAAACCTGGTGGCCATAGATGGAATTGTTGAGAACATTACAGAGCGAAAACAAACAGAAACCACCATTCGTCAACAGGAGCAGTTTCTGCGCAGCATTTATGACGGCGTTGAAGCAGGGATTTTTGTGGTGAATGTGTTGGGAGCTCGCCAATTTCGCTATGTGGATTCCAATGTAGCCATTGAGCGGATGGCAGGGGTGAGAAGAACCGATTTGATCGATGTCACCCCAGAAGAACTTCTGTCTCCTGACACTGCTGCCGATATTGTTCAAAAATACCAATCCTGCGTGGACTCAGGCGAACGTAGTACCTTTGAAGAACAACTGCTGATTAATGACCAGTACAACTGGTGGTTAACAACGCTCAATCCGCTGTCAGATAGTGATGGCAACATTTATCGCATCATTGGGACCACGCTGAATATTACCGACCGCAAACGATCTGAAGAAGCAATTCATCGGCGTGCAGAAATGGATAACTTATTAAGCTATCTTTCTCGCACATTTCTAGAAGATGATCTGGATACAGCGATTTCTCTTGCGCTAAAGCAGGTGGGAGAATTTTTGGAGTGCGATCGCAGCTATATTTTCCAAATTAATGCCAGGGCTAAGCAATGTAGCATGACCTATGAATGGTGCGCTAACGGTGTTCAGCCCTTTTTAAAACAACGTCAACAGATTAACACGGCTGATTATCCCTGGCTTTATAGCCAATTGTTTCGACGGCAGCCAGTAGTCATTAATAATGTTGCCAATTTACCCGCTGAGGCGGCCGCCGCAAAAGCGGAATATGAGCGGCAATCCATTCAGTCTTTAGTAGATTTACCCATGGTCTACGCCGGGTCGATGATCGGTTTTTTGGGACTCGATACGGTGCGTTATCAGAAAACCTGGACTCCCCAAGATATTGATTTAATCACCCTAGTGGGGGAGATGGTCGCCATGGCTCAGGCTAAACATGACGCTGAAGTGGCCATGCAACAGGCAAAAGAAGAGGCTGAGGTGGCCAACCAGGCTAAAAGTGAATTTTTAGCTAATATGAGCCACGAGTTGAGATCGCCCCTCAACGGCATCCTTGGCTACGCGCAGATTTTAGAACGCTCCAACACCCTAACCGCCAGAGAGCAAGAAGGGGTGAATGTCATTTACCAGTGTGGCAATCACCTGCTCACATTAATTAACGATGTCCTGGATATCTCCAAAATCGAAGCGCGCAAGCTGGAGCTATCGCCCATGGGTATTCATTTACCCGCGTTGTTACAAAGTGTCGTGGAAATGACTAAACTCCGCACCGAGCAAAAGGGAATTGCCTTTAACTATCAGCCCAGTTCTCGTTTACCTGACGGTGTGGAAGTCGATGAGAAACGACTGCGCCAGGTGCTGCTTAATCTGCTCGGGAATGCAGTTAAATTTACCGATGCAGGCACTGTTACGTTACAAGTAGAGGTGTTGGCTATATCTGCCACAGACGTATCTCTCCACTTTCAGGTGATCGATACAGGCGTTGGCATTGCTAAGAACGACCTCGCCAGGCTCTTTCATGCCTTTGAACAGGTGGGCAATCGTCAACAGCAGGCCTCAGGTACTGGGCTAGGACTGGCCATCAGCCAGCGTATTGTCCATCTGATGGGAGGGACCATTCAGGTAACGAGTGAGTTGGGCACAGGCAGTGAATTTTTCTTTACAATTACGCTCCCCCTGGCAACAGATTGGGCGCATCAGCAGCGAGGGCTGACTGCGCAACACGTCACTGGCTACGCTGGTCCCCACCGTACTCTATTGGTCATAGACGACCGCTGGGAGAATCGGGCAGTGCTTAGCAATCTGCTGATCCCCATCGGGTTTACTGTGCTCGAAGCAGAAAACGGTCAAATCGGCTGGGAACATCTCCAAGTCCACCAGCCAGATCTGGTGATTACGGACTTGGTCATGCCTGTTATGGATGGGTTTAAATTCTTAAAACAGATTCGTATTCATCCAACCCTGAAACAAACTAAGGTTATTGTTTCCTCAGCCTCTGTCTCCCAGGTCGATCAGCGCATGGCATTAGAAGCGGGTGGGGATGCTTTTCTGGCCAAACCCGTTGATGCCACTGAGCTATTTCACTGTTTAGCAGAACAGCTACAGATGGACTGGTACTATGCACCAACCTCAGCGAAACCTGCCCCCTCAGCGTCCGCATTGGGTGAAATGGTACTGCCCCCACGGAATGCTCTAATGGATTGGCTTAACCTAGCGCAGCAAGGACATCTCAGAGATCTACGGGAGCAGGTGGAGCAATTAGTGGCTACAGAGTCTCAATATGCCCCGTTTGCAGAGTCTATTTTGTACCTTGCCAAACAGTTTAGAGCCGAAGAAATCGAGGAACTGCTTGCCCAACATTTAACCTAGCCATGACTGCAATCACCGAGCAATCTCAGCAAAACCTACAGCCGAACTGGCCCATACCCAATGGCGCTCAAATTCTGGTGGTGGATGACACTCCAGCTAATCTGGAAGTCATTACTGAAACCCTCAACACCGTAGGCTATAAAATCTCCACAGCCATCAGTGGTGAGCGCGCGCTCAAGCGTTTACAGTTCTACAAGCCAGACCTGATTTTACTGGATATTCGCATGCCGGGCATTGATGGGCTTGAAACCTGTCGTCAGATTAAAACCAACTCTGACACTGCAGCGATCCCCATCATTTTTATCACGGCACTATCCGATACGGAGCATATTACCCAGGGGTTTACCCTAGGAGCCGTAGATTACATTAGCAAACCCTTTCGTGAATCAGAACTCTTGGCCAGGGTCAAGACTCATCTACAGATACAACAGATGAATCGCATCCTGGAGCATCGGGTAGCAGAACGCACCCGAGAACTAGAAAGCACCCTGGACCAGTTAAGAGCCTCTCAGATAGCTCTGCAACGGCTTAACCAAGAGCTAGCCCAGGCCAACCAGCAACTAGAAGACTACTCCCAAACCCTTGAGCAAAAGGTGACCACTCGCACTACCCAGCTCAAAGTAGCCCAGGAGCGGATGCTCTCCCAGGACAAACTAGCGGCCCTTGGCACTCTTACTGCTGGTGTGGCCCATGAGCTCAGGAATCCGCTCAACTTTGTCCAAAACTATGCCGAGGGCTCAGTCGAGCTCAGTCAGGAACTGCTAGATCTCCTGCAGCCGACACAAACATCTTTAGGCAACAATATTTCAGACGAGGCTCAAGCCCTGATTGCCGATCTGATGGAAAATGCCACTATTATTTGTCACCATAGCCAGCGGGCAGCACAGGTGATTGAAAGCATGATGCAGCATACCTATGTAGGCCAGGGAAATACCGCCCTCCAAGAAATACAGCTGCATGAATTAATTGAACTGGCAATCAAACTGGCCTACCACAGTATGAGATCGCACGATCACAGCTTTCATTTATCTATCCGCAAACAGCTTGCCCCCAACATAGAGAGCATTACAGCCCTCCCCGGCAACCTAATGCGCGCTTTGATAAATTTGATTGACAACGCCTGTGATGCTATGCGTGCCAAACAGCTGCACCAGGCCCCATCTCAATACACCCCCACACTGGTTATATCCACCCAGGAACTGCAGGAGCATGTTCAAATTGCTATTCGAGACAATGGCTGTGGCATTGAACCCGACATCCAACCCAAAGTTCTCGATCCCTTCTTTACTACCAAAGCCCCCGGAGAGGGTACTGGTCTGGGGCTGTCCCTCACCTACGATATTATCGTCAAGCAGCATCAAGGTACCCTCACCGTTGAATCTCTACCTGGAGAGTATACCGAGTTTATCGTTAGTCTACCCAGAAAAGCTCCAGTCCTAGATCTAGAAAGGGGTTAAAAGTAATTTTGACTTTGGCAGGAGTGTCTTATCTGCATCTGGAATCTCCCCACGTAAATCAATAAAACATGGATTGTTTGCAAAGCATGTAAGTCGCGCTTCAGTGACACCCACTGCAGCCATTTGTACTACCTTTCGGACGATGATTTGTCCTAAACAGTATGGGTTTTGTAGAAAAATAAGCCCCGTATATTTACTGAAATTACTACGACACCTATTCCACTTCGCCATGGATACCCCGTAAATCAACGGAACTTAAAGTAAGGTGTAGTTTATGGCCAAGCGCTAATTAGCCCCTATTCCTAGAAAATCATGCCCCCACAGCCATATTTGATTTTAGTGATTGATGACGAGGTTGAGATTCAACGTCTCGTACGGCAAAGATTTAGGCGAAAAATTCAAGCTGGAGAACTCAATTTTCAGTTTGCCCAGAATGGAATAGAAGCTTGGGACATCCTGCAAGACTCTGATGATATCGATATGATCCTCACCGATATCAGAATGCCAGAGATGGACGGACTAACACTGATAGAGAAACTAAATGAACTAGATACCCCCCTCAAAGCTGTCGTTGTTTCAGCCTATGGCGACATGCAAAATATTCGTACAGCCATGAATCGAGGAGCCTATGACTTTATCACCAAACCCATTAATTTCAAGGACTTGGACGACACGATCAACAAAACTCTCGACGCAGTTTCTGCTATGAGAGCAGAACAGCAACAGCTGCAAGATTCTCTGAGTGCACTCCAGCATATGGCCTATTCTGATCTTTTAACTGGCTTGTCTAATCGTTATGGGCTGATGCAACAACTCAATCAGTACCTCACAGAAAAACAAACCCAGACAAAAGAGTTTGCCCTGTTCATGTTAGACATTGAACGATACTCCATTATTAAGTCTGGGTTTGGTCCTAGTGTAAGTACACAACTGATTAATGAATTTGCCCGCCGCCTCACCCAAGCACCCATACCCATTGTCCCAGCCCGTATTGAGGCAAATATCTTTGCCATTCTATGGCCTGCTATGCCCCAACTCGAAACACTGGCCGAGAAGGTCAATGCATTACATCAGCTGCTCTCTGCTCCTTTTCAGTTAGAGGAGATTAGCATCTCCTCTAAAACACGTATTGGCATAGCATTAAGCAATTTACCCTACACTAAACCTGAAGATTTTTTGCAAGCTGCTGATACTGCTCTACAAGTTGCCCGACAGAAAAAAGGGCATACTGTGACAGTATTTGATATGGACATGCAAACTAAGGCAGCTAGACGTTTCAAGCTTGAAGTAGAGTTGCAAGAAGCAATTGAAACCCAACGACTATCGCTCAGGTATCAGCCGATTTTTCGCCTAGATACCCAGGCTATTGTTAGTTTTGAAGCACTGGTCAGGTGGGAACATCCAACTAATGGGATAATTTCTCCAAACGATTTTATTCCGCTGGCAGAAGAGACCGGATTAATTATCCCGTTGGGTGAATGGGTGCTAACTGAAGCATGTCAACAGATCAAACGTTGGCAGACTCAATTTGGAGCGAATAGTCCTGCCTATGTCACCATCAATCTCTCAAATTTCCAGCTGCAAAGCCCATCATTGCTGGCCTGTGTTGATAAAATTCTAAGCACCTCAGAACTAACTGGACAATCTATCCGCTTCGAAATCACCGAAAGTGTCTTGATGGAAAATAGTGAAACAGTAGCAACGTTAATAAAACAGCTGAATGAGCGCAACATTCAGCTATTAATTGATGATTTTGGTACAGGCTATTCCTCACTGACCTGTTTACAGCTGTTGCCTATTAACGGTTTGAAGATCGATCGTACGTTTATTAGTGATATTGACACCAATTCTAGAAATTTTGATATTACAGCAATCATCCTACTCCTGGCAGAGCAGCTGGGGCTAGAAGTTGTTGCAGAAGGTCTTGAGAAAGAAGAACATATTGATATTCTGCGTTCATTATCATGTCAGTACGGCCAAGGATATTTGGTCTCTCGTCCCCTAAGTACCATGGATGCAACTAACCTAATTGCTCGTCAGAGCATATCGGTAGCAGACTAGCATCCAGTAACAACCGAAATTGAGCCGAGCGTTTTGAGTACTGGCAATAGCTCCTCGTAAAAGATTCGTGACCTTAGCCGCACTAGCCGATAGCTGGACAATATCTCCATTAGAATGTTGTGGTCTAGATTGCTCAACTTTTTAGAGCGGGGTTACATCGACATCCAAATCGATCACTTTGAAAAGAAAGCTGTAGGCAACACGCCATTTTTGATTGTTGCAGTCAAGGGTTACCGTTTTTTGATTGAGACGAATCACATTGCCGTAACGTTCATTACCATCTCGATCAAAGAAGCCCACATGATCACCAACAGCAACTTCGTTTCGGCCTAATCCTTCTTTTATATCTTCAGTGATCGTAGTATTAGCCCCATAAATATTGAGAGCATAATATGGAATAATCCACTCTTCCTGGTTTTCTAAGTTCTTTACTACAACCTTGGTTCGTTGAAATTTGATCAACTTAGCAGTAACAATACGGTTTTTCACAGGATCGAGATACTCAACCGTATCGCCTGCATGCAAACGTCTTTTGACCTCAGTAATCCGTTTAGGATCCTCTAGCATTTTGCCAATAGCGACGTAAAGCCGGTAAAGATCAAAGCCAGTACATTGGTCAATAGCTCTGACAATTGCTGAATAATCCACAAGCCTAGAATCAAAGATAATCAATACCGATTTAGTAGGAGTAAGCGTTAAGGAGCTCTTGAGAGACTTACGCAAAACTCAATCAGATTTTGAGACATTGAGAAAAATCTAAAATACCTGGTTCCACTCGTACACTTCGTATTCGGTCCAGATACCATTTTTCCAGTAGGGGTCATTCTCCACCAGTTGACGAACGGTTGCTTCATTCTCAGCTTCGTAGGTGCCAAATACCTTACTGTTGTCGGTGGTGAGGCCTAGAGACGTCAAAATACCGTTCTCTTTTTGTGCCTGCAAACCGGCTAAATGATCCGTTCGATAGGGTGTACGCTTTTCTAATGCATTCTCACAGTAGCTACCCCACATCACAAACTTGGCCATAGTTTTTACGACTCCTTTTGTCTGCCCATAGACAGAATACAAGACCATCGGCCGCTGTTAGACCTCCATTTGGGGCTAGGGCTGCGAAGGCACCTGGGGGGTGGGCAAAGCGTCCAAACTTGCCCCTAGCTTATCAGCAATGCCCTCTATCCAAGCTTCATCCTGCTTGGTATAGCTACGGGGGGCATTGGCTCCCAAAATTAACACGCCTTTATCTCCCATGGGCTGGCAAATAATGCCCTGGGTATTTTCAGGCAAATAGTTAAACTCAATCTTGCCAGGATATAGCTTGAGACTGACCAGATAGACCGGCTTTTTTTGAGTGAGGACCCGCTCTAAAATTGGCCCCACTTCTACCTCTTTATTCGATCCCAGCACACCACGCCGCAGCAAAATTTGACCATCATAGTAAGCGACCAGGGTGCGGGTAACAGTATTGGTCAACAGCAGATGGGAAGCCCAGGCCAGCTCAGTGGCAATACTATCAGACACATCATTCGCTAGCTCAAGCCCCTCTTCACCCTCTAGAATGACTGCTTCTGGAGGAACTGGCTGAATTTGTCGCCATAATAATGTGGTCAAAATCAAAATGGCGCTCAGAAACACTCCTACCACATCAGCCCGTGCTTGGGAGGCGGTTAACACAGGCGTCAGCAGACGGTTGAGCATTAGCAATGTGCCGCCTACACTGCCTACAATCAGCGGCAATCGTCGTAACCACTGGTTCTCATCTGCCTTAGCCATTGCCTATCCGTTGTCTATCTTTTGGGATTATGCCGTACCTGATTTGGTGGGCCATGCCCACCCTACCATTTCTTTACTAATGCCCATTGCCCAATAACCTTCCGGGTATGCCTCCGCTCCGGTAATGCCCATTGTCTGGCCTTTTAGGCCATTGCCCATTGCCACCAATCCGCCAAATCACTAACCCGTTTGCCCAATTCCTGGTGTATCTTTAGCCAGTAAAACGCTGATCCTTTACCGCCTGTGAACTGGCTTATATCCCTAGCCTTTATTTCTGCTCTGATCGGGCCTCGCCCTTGGCAGCCCATTAACCGTATCAATATCGCCGCCGTGGATATTCGTCCCACCTGGGAATCTCCCTGGCTACAACAGCGACTGGCAGCAGATCCAGCGGCTGAAACCATTCTCAATAATTACATTGCCAGTCTTACTGGCATAGGGTTTTCGGCTAGTCAACAAAGTGTAGCGGTGGATGTGGGGCGCTATCCGGTGGCCCGTCACCAGGATTCTCGTCGGTTACCGGCAGCCTCTTTAACTAAAGTAGCCACTACCCTGGCAGCGCTAGAAACCTACGATGTGGACCATCAGTTTGAGACCTTTATAGGCTGGCGGGGCAACATTGCCAATGGCACCCTGCAGGGAGATCTAATCGTTAAGGGAGCCTACGATCCTCTTTTTGTATGGGAAGAGGGTATCACCCTGGGAAATACACTACAGCAATTGGGGATTCAGCGAGTCACCGGTAGCCTGCTGGTGATCGACCAGTTTGTGATGAATTTCAACACAGATCCCTTAGAGTCTGGTGAACTGCTCAAACAGGCGATGAACTCAGCGGCCTGGGGCTGGGAGGTGGACAAGCAATATGCCACTTTGCCTCCCGGCACCCCTAAACCCACTTTGCAAATCCAGGGTTCAGTCAAAGTGGTCTCAGCAGCCCCCACTATGGAGCAAGCTTCGGGCTGGTTGGTGCGACATAAATCTCTACCTTTGGCCGTCATCCTAAAGGCAATGAATATCTACAGCAATAATGTGATGGCCGAAATGGTGGCTAATCTGGCAGGTGGCCCTGCAAAGGTGGTTCAAATTGCAGAACAAATTGGGGTGAAGCCAGGGGAAATTAGCCTGATCAACGGCTCGGGACTGGGAGAAGACAATCAGCTCTCTGCCCGGGCAGTGATTGTTTTGATGCAGGCTATCCAAACTCGATTACAGATTAGAAATCTCAACTTTGCCGATCTGTTTCCGGTGTCAGGCACTGATATAGGCACCCTGATCGACCGGACAATTCCCGCCAATGCCTCGGTCAAAACGGGCAGCCTGGCAGTTGTCAGCGCTCTGGCCGGAGCCTTTCCCACTGAGGAAAAAGGGATTGTCTGGTTTGCCATCATCAACTATGGAGATGGGCTGGAAACCTTAAGAGCACAACAAGATCGTCTACTGGCGGCCCTCGAACAACAATGGGGCAAAGCCAGTCAAGTGCCAAAACAGATTAAGGCCACTTTGAAGTTTAACCAAGGTCCTTATCGTTTGGGGGATCCAAAACGTAATGAAATTATTCCAAACCCGACGGCACAATCTCAGTAACTACGTTTTGTCCCGTTACTACGACTGTTTGTTTCTCAAGATTGCCGACGGCGCGATCTCCATTCACAGTTGCTACTGGATCCTGTTGCTGATAAACAACATTCCCTCGGCCATCGACATCCTGGGTTTTGATATTCCAGGTAATCTCATCCGCTGCTAATAATGACTGTTTATCCTGCCGTGATGCACGAACGTTGCCATTGAGAATCAAAATTTGAGTATCCAAATTCAACCGGCCCTTATTGGCTGCGGCAACCAGCTTACGTTTGGGCTGCTGTATCTGCACCTTTTTATCAATCACCACCGTGCCTTCTGGGACATTCCAAACAGCCACCTCGCTATTGGTTAGCAACGGTATCTTAATAGCGCTCAGCTGTACCTGTTGTTTTAACGTTGCCTGCTGTTTTTGCAGATCAAAAGCTCCTTGTAACCCTGTTAAGCGATCCGTCACTGTTCGATCGATTTTAGAAACAAAACGTTCCATTAGCAATGGCGTATCGGTTTCCAGTTTTTCCTCATCTAGCTGCCATATCAGCTTTTCAGACTTGAACCCGACCCAGGGATCTTGTTTAGTCATGGCAACCACCCCCCTAAATAGCTCTAGACGGTTGGTTTTATTAAATAGTCGCGCTTCTTGAGCTTTGGCTTCGAGTTGAGGGTTGTTCCCCGTAATGCTGTCCCTCACCAACAGCAGGTCGTCCTCTGGGGTCCATTCCAAACTGTTACCTTTGAGGGTGAGCTGATTATCTGGACTGGTGGCCACAATATTGCCCTGCAGAAAAATGGACTTGCCATCTTCTCGAATTTCGCCCTGGTCAGCCTTGACCTTATAAATCACCTTGCCGTCTTGAAACAGCTCTCCTTCTGGTGCTTTAAGGCTGGCCAAACGCCGATCTGGGCTGTAGGTGGCTTCTTGTGCTTTAACACGCCAAAGCAGCCCACCATCATCGTCAGGCTGCTCTAGAGTGACATCCTTTAAGGCTAGTTCTGCCTCAGTCTGCTCAGTTGTTTCTTGGTTTTGAATGCTTTCGAGGGTGTCACCCGACGATTGACAGGTACGCACGGCCACAACCACTACAGCCACAAGTGCCGCAATCACCGTAAACCGAGACCACTTATTCATATAGTGTCGCTGGCGCGTAGGTTAACTAAGCTATCCTAACGGATTCCTAACCCTGCTCACTGACAACTTCTTCTTCTTCCATAACACTCAAACCAGTCAGGGGGCGATAGGTGTACCCATTGCTGTGACTGCGGGGAGTCTTTTTGATATCATCCCTAACGCCATCCAGGTCAATGTAGCGGTCAGATACATTGATTAGACTATCGCTGGTCATCGAACGTAGGCTGACAACTTCTACTCTGACACCACGATAGCTAGCAGCATCCACAGCATAGGCCAGGTCACCATCACCACTAACCAAGATAGCAGTGTCATAACAGCCCACCAGAGCCATCATATCGACGGCAATTTCAACATCAAGATTGGCCTTCTTAGACCCATCAGGTAGCTGCACCAGGTCTTTGGCAATGACACGATAGCCGTTGCGACGCATCCACAACAGAAACCCCTGCTGTTTTTCATTGGTTCGATCTACACCCGTGTAGAAAAAGGCTCGGAACAATCGAGACCCGGCTGTCAGCCGACACAGTAGCTTGGTGTAGTCGATCTCGATGCCAAGCTGAAGCGCTGCATAAAACAGATTCGAACCATCAATAAAAATCGCAACTCTACCGCGATTTTCTAATACTTGCTCTGATGTGAATCCAGTGTCGTGGTGACTAAGACTATTGCGATGATTCAACATAATTTAATCCTGCCCATTTTATTATGATTTACTCGCCTAACACACAGTTAGCATCGACCTTTATTTAACCCTCAGTGTCCTTAGAGCTTGAGGGATATTTTTTCAAGAGTTTACAAAGAGTTGCTCATGTACAAAAAGTAGTGAAGAAATTGAGTAACTGACGCAAATTTAGGGTGTCCTTAATGATTGGTTAAATCTTGCAAATCAACGTTTGTACAGCCTCAGATTAAGTTCTTGATTTCATCATACATGAGGCATTTGAAGATGAAAGCTGTATAGTCGTAACTTAATTTCTTCTCAAGAAGTAGAAAATAAATGTGAGCTAGAAATTGAGTGGTAGCTCCTGGAAACCTGAAGTGAAATTAATGGTTTTTGATACCTATCTAAAGTCAAGCGCAAATAAGTTTACAAGGGTTAAAAATGCGATATAAAACCACATATCTTGAAATGCTCATAAAAGCTGATTAAGCCACGTCCAAGTTAGAATTTGAAACCTCCTCTACGGAAAAACAACAGTTCTGGATGTGGTCAAGGTTTACTATCACTGAAAATGCTTCAATCATCTTCAAAATCGTTACTAGGGAGCTGACGTGGGGATTTCGAGATTATTTACATCAGGTGGTGTCGTTATTTGGCCATTGCTGGCTGCCTCTGTTTTGGTGGTCACTCTGATTTTGGAGCGCGGTCGATTTTGGTGGCAGATTGCTCAACAGCAGGAGCAAGCGGTAACGGCCTTTTTGGTTGACTATGATCAGCATCCTAAAGTCGCTATCCAAACCTTGGAGCAACACCGTCATTTGCCGTTAGTCCGCATTTTTTTGGCAGCTCTGGTGTTAGACCAGGCTACTCCCGAGGAATTTAAGCTAGCTTTGGAAAGTGCGGCTCAGGCAGAGATTCCGTTGTTAAAACGGTTTAGTACAGTATTTGAGACAGTGGTTGGCCTGGCCCCATTGTTGGGGTTATTGGGCACAATTCTGGGATTAATTAGTGCACTATCGTCGCTGCGTATTGGCGATGTGGGAACGGCTCAAGCGTCTGGCGTCACGGCAGGCATTGGTGAGGCGTTGGTGTCAACGGCCATTGGTCTCGTGGTTTCTATGGTTACATTGCTATTTGCCAATGTATTTCAGGGGCTATACCGGCGGCAGCGGGCTGCGATCGCAGATTACGGCGGTCGTCTAGAAATTGCCTATCGTCGCTATTATCGTCAATTTGTCAGCCGCCACAGACGTTAGTTCCGATACCCTCCAGGCAAATTAAGCAAATTAACCCCAAAATTTTAAAATTTTTGCGTCTTTAGCTACTTCAACAATTGGGTTAGACCGCATACCCTAGAAAAAAGAATAATAGCTGTGCATTATTCCGTTAAAGGTTCTTTTCGATAGCTGCGCATACCTTCCTAGATTCTGTTAACAAACTGTCCATGGGTGATCGTCGTTGGTTCAAAATCGGAACATATGTAGGCGCATTTTGTCTAGCCATGGTGATTACCATCGTCTTGGCCACCACCTATAAAGCGTTTTTTGGCCCTCAGTTAGTGGTAGCGTCTGCGCCAGAAACAGCGGCCCCATCTGTAGAAACCGCTCCACCTGTCGAGCATGGGTTTATTTATACCAATACCCAGACAGGTCCCACCTACACTCCTCCCGAACGAGTGGCCCTGGCAGATCCCTCTAACTATGGCGAACGCCATACCATTGATGCTTACGGTCAGCCCTTAACCCAAGACTACATTGCCGTTCTTCACGAAACAGTCTGGAGCGCTAACAGCGCCATTAATACGTTTCAGACCCACCATCCCCACGATGCAGATCAAGTCAGCTATCACACCATCATCGACCGGGATGGCACCGTCATCTATATCGTGCCCCCTGACAAGCGTGCCTATGGTGCAGGAAACTCCGTGTTTAATGGACCAAACGGCCCTGAAACAGCTGTCACTAACTCAGAGTTTGCATCTTCAGTCAATAACTTTGCTTATCATGTATCCTTGGTGACCCCCTCCGACGGTCAGGATAACGCCCCTACCCACAGCGGTTACACCGATGCCCAATATCAATCCCTGGCCTGGTTAATGGCTAAGACAACAATTCCCGAAACTCGCATTGCTACCCATGTGGATGTGGATCGTTCTGGCACCCGTCAGGATCCTCGTAGCTTTAACTGGCCTCACTTTTTAGAGTATTTACACCAATATCCCAGCCGTCAGGCGTAGGGTGGGCACGGCCCACCGTCCAGCGATTTAAGGTGATTGGTAAAGTGGGTGGGCCGTGCCCACCCTAGGTTTTTACCTTTTCTAACCAAAGCTCCAGATTGAGGTCGTAATATCCTTCCTGACCAGTAGGAAATTCTCCCTGCTCAATGGCACCGATGATCTTAGATAGCGCTTCAATATAATCTTTCCCCCGCGCCACAGGATGCAGTGTCCAGGCATCGGGATTGGATAATGTAGCTCGCCAGCCATCGGTGCGTTCCAACTCCCGAGAAATCATTACTTCCCAAGAGTCTAACTTACCCCGACCGGTCCAGTAGTTGAGCCACGTTAATACCCGAGACGGTAGCTGTTTGAGCCATTCGTTTTTGTAGTCCATCCACAGCACAGGAATGGGCAGAAAGGCATCAAAGCTTTGTTTTTTGAGCAAATAAGCACGACTGCCAAAAAACTTGAATCGATAAAAGCCATCGTCCTGTTGGTAGGGAACCCGCTGATTCATGGAGCCATCTTCTCTCGGTGGTCCTGACAACGGTCGCACAAACAGCACCTCAGGCCGTTGTTCCATCAGCTCCATGCCCTCAGTGATCCAGCTGTGGTTAGCTTTCTGATACTGGAGCATATCGCTATCAAAGTGCACCACATAGTCCCCTACGGTTTCTTCAAGGGAAAAAATGGTGCCCAAAATGGGATAACCCTTCCAGTTATGGGTGGGTTTGGGCACAGAGCCAAAGTGTTTTTTGTACACTCGCTGGCGATAGGTATCGTTGTAATCCATATCTACCAGACGATCCACTATCCCCATGGATACTAAGCGATCGCAATTTTCCCGTAGCTGTTCCAGGGTACCGATCCCCGGTCGGCCCACTTTATCTCCGGTCAATGGAGCCGTATCAATAAATAACACCCGCTCTACAAAGGGGTAGTGGCTAGTACGCACCAGATGGGGAATCGTCTCCATCATGAAGGGAATATCGGTACGTGCCACCATGATGGACAATGAACAGCTGGGAGAAGTCATGGGCGGAAGGTGGGCCATGCCCACCGAGAAATGGGAAATGGGCAAAATTATTTCTTGATCCGCTGCGTCAAACGACCCAACGTGCGTTTCAGCCGCTCCATCGGTTGACGCTGTAACATCTGCTGCTCCATCGGTGGACGCACATCTGGATCATCCAGATATCGATAATATTCCCAAAGCTCTCGATAGGGACCGCCTTTACACATCGGTGTTCCAGCCCAGTGGAGATATCGCAGTCGTGTCTCACCGTCATATAGGGCGCGATCGCGGGTGACAAAGTGTTTCATCCCCCCCCAGCTGCCGGGTTCATGGGGGTCTACCTGAGCAATGTTGATGCGTTTGTTAATGCTATTAAGCACCAGATAATTCATGATGGGCTGGTCCGTAGTCCCCCCGGAAAAATCAAAGTAATCCCGGTTGTTGGCACAGTCTTCTAACCGGGCGTACATAGTATCCAGGGTGATTGTGCCTTTTTTTGATCCCCACAACCCGCTGTTAAATACAGAATTGACCACATTGATTGGAAAAACACCCCGGTCAACGGCATCCTGAGAAAATACATCTCGCAGTTTCCGCCCTTTAAAGTGGTAGTCACAGCAAATAAAGTCGGCCTGGTCAAGATAGGCCAGGGTGTTGGAAACAGGTTCAAAAAACAGAATATCGGTGTCGATATAGAGAAAGTCATCCAACGGCCCAAACCAGGCAGCCAGCTTACGCATTTTGTTGGGTAGGGCCAAAAAATCACGGGGAAAAATGTCGCTGATTTTCTGGGTAAAGGCCTCTAAAAAATCTAAATCGGGAAACAGCTGCACCTGATACAGGGTCTCCAGCTTAGCCAAAAGCGTCTGATAATCGTCATTAAACGGAATCATATATACCGGGACGTTGGCATCATGGCGGCGCAGGCTGGACAGGAGTGCGATCGCGTTGTCACCTACTTTTTGATTGGCCACGATGTACACACCACGCACCATGTTTGTTGCTCCTTATTGTTTATTTGTCGTTCTTCGGTGGGCCGTTCTTCGGTGGGCTGTGCCCACCCTCCGTGGGGTGGGCACCGTCTGCTTATTTTCGGGTTGTGCTTACCCTGTCGATGGTTGTTTTTAAGCGAGATCGCAATCGCTGCCATCGGGACTGATACCCCATGGAGGCGATGGATTTTGGGTTACCTTGGAACACTGGCCGCTGGTCTGGATGATGCAAGTAGCGATAGTGCAAAAAGGTATCGCGATAGGGAAAATCCAGGTTTTCACCAGCACAGAGTCGGGTAAAAAAGCGAGAACCGATGCCAATGTAATGGAGATAGGTCAATCGTTTGCCCCGGTCCACTAAATAATTGTCCTGCACTTCAAAATGGGAAGACGTGGCACAGCAGCCAGTCACCCGGTCAGTCGGCAAACATGTTGACAAGTTGCGAATATTCAGACCCAGCTTTAGCACCATGTAGTTCACAATGGCCTGATCAGGGCCGTTGATGTAAAGCACATCCGCCTCAGTTTTGAGCTGTTCCAATAGCCAATCCAGCTGGTCCTGGCTAAATACCCCTCGCTTAGCAGCATACATACCAGCACAGAAGATCTTAGCTAGCTGCTCCTCAAAAAACACCTGGCTCAGCTGCGGACTATGGACATTAAACACATGGGTAGGGTCTTTGTACTGAAAATCGTAGACCACCCAGTCCACCTCATCCAGTGGTTCCAAAATAGGCGTAATATCTCCTAGCACCAGCGTATCGGCATCCAAGTAGATATAGCGATCAAAGGGGCCATCAAAGGCACAAAACCTGCGGTGCATTCCCATCCGATTGACACCGGTTACTCCCCGCAGATTCCACACATCATAGGCGGTGGGATGATAACTCCAGATTTTGGCAGCAAACTGTTCCCAACGGTTTAATGCGTCCTGATCCGCCAGTAGAGTGACATTGGTCGAGCGTCGTTGAATTTCTTCTGACACCTGAGTTGTCCGATGGTCATAGGGAATCACACAGACCGGAAAGTCTGGGCCAACGTTAGTTTCAATACTGTTGAGTAAGGCAACCAATTGGTCATAGACCACATCATTTGCCAGGGTATAGATGCCACAGGTCATAGGAGGTTAAATAGCACTTTGAGCGATGGGGGTTACATAGGGGTAAATATAGGTTTTGTCAGAGTAGACAAGGCCTGAACATCAATGCTCAGGTTCAACATTAGTTTAGCGACTACAGCTTGGAGGCCGTTTGGCCAGATACTGACGAATTCTTTGATGTTTGGCCAATTGCTTCCAGGTTTTCTACTACTCCCAGCAAGTCCAACGCGATGGTTTGGGCATGGGCCATCAGCTCTAGTTGCTCATAGGGATCATCAATATCATCCTGAATCAATGCTAAAAGACCAATCATGGAATTGAGCTGCGATCGCAACTCATAGGATGACTTACCAATGGCTTCCCGATAAACGGGCAAGATATTAGTCACCAGACTATTACCGTTGTTATGCTCATGCAGACTCTTAGTCAACTGCATAGCGTGCAGTTTGGCATAGGCTCCTCGCTTTTCTAACAACTCCATATGGTTGCCCACCTCCACCACCTTGCCTCGATCTAAAACAGCAATTTGGTCCGCCTCATAGATAGTGGAGAGCCGGTGGGCAATCACCAAAGTAGTACGATTACGACTCAGGTCATCAATTGCATTTTGAACCAATCGCTCCGATACCGTATCCAAAGCGCTGGTAGCTTCATCTAAAATCAAAATATCTGGATCCTGAAGCAGTGCTCTGGCAATGGCCAAACGCTGACGTTGCCCTCCAGACAGCAACACTCCTCGATCCCCAATCATGGTGTCAAACCCCTGGGGCAGGTTTTCAATAAACTCATGGGCATTAGCCTGCTTTGCCGCTATTCTAAGCTCCTCTTCTGTAGCGTCAGGGCGACCGTAGAGCAGATTGTCTCGCACAGACGCATTAAACAAAAAGGTTTCCTGGCTGACAATGCCCAAATTAGACCGGTAGCTGCTGAGATCAATGGTCTCAAGGTCTACACCATCCAGTTCAATGGTGCCGCCGGTGGGATCATAAAATCGAGGCAACAAATCCGCCAACGTAGACTTGCCCGCACCGGAAGACCCCACCAGGGCCAAGGTTTTACCCTTTGGCAAAAACAAATCAATCCCCTGCAACACCTCCTGGTCGTGGCCTGGGTAGCTAAATCGAATCTGGTTAAAGTGAATACCTTTTTGTAAGGGGCGGTAGGGCTGTGCCCCCTTTGGCATAAAGGGTTTATCGTCTCGATTTAGGAGCGCCGTCACTACCTCGACACTGGCGGAGGTATTGGCAAAGGTACTGCGCTGACCATTGAGCTGCCCGATGTAAGGCAATGTCCTAAATAAAACTGTTAGATACAATAACAGCGACGATGAAAATAGCTCCAGCTGATTGCTAAAAGCAACCCGCCCTAGAGTGGCAATTAGCAACAGCGCCAGGATATTGATAATTTCATTAAAGGGACCAATGCCGGCAAAAATCAGCTGAGAGTTAAATTCGGCACTTTCTCTATCGATAATAATTTGATCCAGCTGACGATATTCTCGCTCCTCATTAGCCGTTGCCTTTACCAACCGAATCCCAGATAGGATCTCAAATACCCGCGAAGAATATGCTTTGGATAGGTGTGACAGTTGCCTTCCGAGAATTTTAGAACGCTTAACCACAAACTGATTAAGCAACGTCACCAGCCCCAGGGCCACAATTGAAATAATCGTCAGCTGCCAGGAAATTAGAATCAGCAGCACCAGAAAAACCATAATGGTGATAGCCACCACTACAATCCTGACCAAATTGCGAATGGCAACGGTAGTACGGTTTACCTCAACATTGAGCTGATTGATCAAGTCGCCTATCTTGGTTTGGGCAAAGTATCCCAAATCCACATCTAGCAATAGTCGTAGCCCTTGTCTCCGCAGTGACATCGCCAATTTGCGATTTAATGTTCCCGCTGTTAAGGCACTGGCATAAAGCGACAGACTTTTGAGCACAATCACCGCCACTGCTGCCGCCGCCATCAGAGGCAAACGAGCCCCTGGGGACAGGCCATCAAATACGCTTACCAACCCCACTAAAATAGGAGGCAAAGACGCCTTGAGTTCTGCTGCCTGACCCAGCAGCTCTAGCAAAATTGGTAAAATTAATAGAGTACTAACACCGCTAAAGAGTGCTCCTGAAAATCCCAGCAGTATCGTAAAAAATAAGAGAACTGGATACCCTACGAGTGACTTAACTAATAGACGGGTAGAAGACATATATATCTAGTCAGGAGACACTTAATAGATGCAATTGTGGTAATTCAGAGAGTCTCTATATCAAGGCCAAACCACCTCTCTCTGCAGGCCTATAATTTTGTTGTAGTAATTAATTGAGAAGACAAACCTGTTGACAGCAAGCGTTGTGACATCGCGATCAATAGCATTATTCATAGCGAGGATCAGCAACACCATTATGGTTATAGCCTAACTGATGCTCTCCTAATCGCTTTAAGCATTGTTGAATCAGAGGTCCCAGGGTCTCAGCCATGGCGTCAACGCTGTAGTGCTGAATACACCGTTGGCGGGCTTGTTGACCACGGTGTGCAGCCTGTTCAGGCTGGTTAAATATGGTGTCAATCATAGTGGCCAGTGCTGTGGGGGCGCTGGGATCCACCAAATAGCCCGTATCTCCCAAAATTTTAGGAATATCCCCCACCCTGGTAGAGAGAATGGGTTTTGCCATGGCCATTCCATCAGTGAGCTTGATCGGAAACTGAGCTTTGGCAGTGGGGGTATCCCGCTGGGGGACAACGACTATATGGGCTGCTGCCACCACTTCTGCCATAGCATCTAAAGGAAAGCGAGGCAACTTGATCAGCCATTGGGGCCATCGGGTCATGAGCTCATCTTCATAGCCATCGGGCTTACGTCCGCCTACAATCACCAGCCGTAAATCAGGCTGATTAAGACTATCAAGGGCCATCAGCACATCCTCTAGCCCCTTATGGGGACGGGCAGTACCCGGAAACATCAATACTCGATAGTCAGACAGACCATACTTTTGGCGACTGGCCTGGGGGTCAAAGCGCTCCGGGTCAAAAATATGGGTGTCTTTGCTGTTGGGCAAATAATGACCGCCAAATCTTTGCTGGAGAAATTGATTATTGACTGTGACGGCGTCTGCCTGAGAAATCCAGCGCTCTCCCAAGGAGATATAGAAAGGATGGCCCAGATCACGCAAAGCACCCTCTGGGGTCAAAATATCCCTTGCTAGCTGTTTAGGGGATGGGCGATAGGTGTAGCGATCGCCACCAAACCAGCTGAGCTCCCAGTCATCAATATCCAGCAATACTGGCCGACGAGTATAAACCTTATTTAGCAATGCCAGACCTAAACTGGTAGGCCGTGGCTTAATGGCATAGATAATATCGCCGCTAATGTGACTAAGCAGCTGAGTGGCCGATCCCAAAAATCCAGGCAGTCGTTTGCCGGGTATGGGAGATACTGTCAGCGTTTCGGGAGGAGGAGGATAAATGCCATCGCCAAACTGGCAGCCAATCACGTCCACCTGATGCCCCAGCCGTTGCAAAATTCGACTGACCAGGTAGACACGAGTCATCCCCCCTCCAGAGACATCTGGGGCTATGACTGACACCTTGATTGCGGCAGCATTAGATAAAGTCACCAGTTTGCGTTTCCCCCTTATGGGCAGTAGTGATGATCAGACACTATTGCATCAAGCTTTCCCGTTTGATTTGCATACTATCTCAGTGGGAGAGTCCTGACTGATGCCTGGATTTCATCTTCGCTGAAGATTCATATCTGGGACCAAGGTTTAGCTGATGGGCAATGAATCATTGGGCTATACCAACTTAAAGCGGGACGATTTCCTCTCTGACTTCCGTATTCCGACTTCCGCAGTTGCTACCCTCACTGGGCTCTACCATCGGCAGCTCCAGCACCAGGTTACCCAGGTTACCTTTACGAAAGTCGTTAAGTAGCTGTTGGGCGGCCCGCTCTAGATCGTCATTATGGCGACGGGCCAGGCTGATGAGATAGGTTTCACCGGTGTAACGTTGGCCAGTGTCAGATATAACCGGTAGATCATAACGGGATGCGATCGCGCCTGCCCCATCCTGCCCATCCAAATCCATTAATAAATCCACAAATGCCGCCGCAACCCGCTGAGTATCATAAGCAGCGTTACCAATATCATCACAAATCGCTAGTTTGAGGGCCGCCGCCTGATCGTTCAGCTTTAAAGGAATAATCCCCGGCGCATCCAGCAACTCAATCTCATTGGAAATACGCACCCACCGCAGCTGCCGCGTCACCCCCGCCCGACGTTCGCTGACCACCACCTTACGCTTTAGCAAGCGATTTATCAGGGCTGACTTCCCCACATTGGGAAACCCAATCACCACTGCCCTTACCGGTCGCGGCTTCATCCCCCGACTTTTCCGCCGAGCATTCATCCCCTTCCCCGCATCCTGGGCTGCCCGCAACAGGTTTTGCACCCCCTTACCTTGCTTTGCATTCGTAAAATAAACCGTC
>JBCCJR010000024.1:0-24492 GCA_039045805.1 Cyanobacteria bacterium P01_C01_bin.118 | reverse complement strand
GTGATGCGATCGCGCCACAGCTGCGACACTTCTAACACGTTGGCCTTATCCACGGAGCAGAGACGACCTTGACGTTTTTGAGCAGCCTCAAAAGCCACTCGTCCAATTCGATCAATTTCAGTCCCGGTATAAGCCATGGTATTAAACCCGCGCTGATCGCCATCGGCATCGATCACGCCACGGGGTTGGCCAAAATAGATGCCGCCCGTCAGTTCACGCACCACCATAATATTTACCCCTTCAATCACATCGCGTTTAAGGGAGGAGGCATCGATTAACTGAGGCAAAATTGTGGCCGGACGCAAATTTGCAAACAGCTTCAGACCTGCACGTAGTCCTAACAGTCCAGTTTCTGGACGCTGCGCCCGAGGCAGCGCGTCCCATTTGTAACCACCAATGGCTGCCAACAAAACCGCATCACTCTGACGACAGGTGTCCAGCGTGGCCTCCGGCAGCGGACTACCGGTGGCATCGATAGCACAACCACCAATGGGGACCTCAGTAAAGTCAAATTGTAAATCTAATTTTGAACCGACTGCTTTCAGGACATCAACGGCTACCGCTGTGATTTCAGGGCCGATGCCATCGCCGGGAAGAAGGATAATACGAAACTGCTGGGTCATGGAGACTGATTCGAAGATCTCGGGTGTCAGGACATCATATTGTATGCATGGGGGAGGGCAGGACACGATGAACAACTACATTTATCTTCATGGGTTTGCCTCAGGGCCACAGTCCTATAAAGGGCAATGGCTGCGATCTCGCTTTCAAGACCGCAATATTGATCTACAGCTACTGGACTTGAATCAGAAAGATTTTGCCTATCTCACTCTGACCCGACAAATTAATCAAGTCACTGATCAACTTAAGGGCCCAACCACCCTGATTGGCTCTAGCCTGGGTGGCTTAACCGCTGTCTGGATAGCCCAGCAGTCGTCCTATGTCACTCGGTTAGTGTTACTGGCCCCTGCCTTCAATTTTTTAGACCAGTGGCTGCCACAGTTAGGTGCAGAACAGCTACACCAGTGGAAAACTAGTAGCTGGCTCTCGATTTATCATTACGGATTACAGACCCAACAACGCTTGCACTATGGTTTTGTACAGGATGCCAAAAATTATGACGAGCAGACATTGAGGCGATCCCTGCCCACACTAATCCTCCATGGCAAACGGGACAAAGTGATCGCCCTAGCCGCTAGCCAGCGATATGCGGCTCAGCGTCCCTGGATAATCCTCAAACCATTGGATACCGATCATGGCATGGCAGACTCTATGGCGGATATTTGGCAAGCCATCCAAGATTTTTGTCAGCTCTAGATAGCAAAATGGCACAATAAAGAACCCATAACGCCTATCTCATCCATGCTGCCTTTCTTGCGTGCTGATCTGTCCAATCTCAAGGCTTACAAACCCCATCCCCCGGTTCCCACTCCTTACGACCAGCTTGATACCAACGAGAGCCCAATCGACCTTCCTGCTGAGATCAAAGCGACTCTAGCCCAGCATTATCAAGACGTGATCGCAGCCAATCGCTATCCCGATGGCGGTCATGCGGCTCTTAAGGATGAGATCGCAGGCTATATAGCAGAATCAGCAGGCCAAGTAACCACAGCAGCCAATATATCTGTCGGCAACGGCTCCGATGAACTGATTCGGTCACTGTTGATCGCAGTGGCTCTAAATAATGGCAGCATTCTCGTGGCCAGTCCCACATTTTCCATGTATGGCATCCTGGCCCGCACCCTGGGGATTCCCATGGTAGATGTCGGGCGACAGCAAAACTTTTGCATCAACCTAGATAAGGCTCAAGCCGCCATAGACCAACAGTCCATACGTATGGTGTTTATGGTGCATCCCAATTCACCCACTGCCAATCCTCTCACCCCAGCTGAAATAGACTGGCTACGTCATCTGCCCGACCACGTACTGGTAGTGATCGATGAAGCCTATTTTGAATTTAGCCAGCACACCCTGGTGACGAATAGTCTGAACCGGAGCAACTGGATAATTCTCCGCACCTTTTCTAAAGCCTTTAGATTGGCAGCCCATCGTGTGGGCTATGCCGTTGCCCAACCAGCCCTGATTGAAGCCCTAGAAAAGGTACGCCTTCCCTACAATTTGCCTAGCTTTTCCCAAGCAGCAGCCCTCACGGCCATGGGCCACCGCAATGATTTATTGGCAGCTGTCAAAACTACACTCACAGAGCGACAGAAAATGGTCACCTGGTTGCAAGCACAGCCGCAAGTGACCCCATGGCCCAGCGCAGCCAATTTTATTTACTGTCGTTTGAGTGACAAGGGTCTGGCACAGTTTGGTATGGACCAGGCAGAAGGGTTACACCACCTTTTTAGCAGCCTGCGTCAGCAAGGAACCTTAATACGCTATACCGGCGGTGGATTGCGCATTAGCCTGGGCACACCGGAAGAAAATCAGCGCACCAGAGACAATCTGAAAGCCATTCTTGATTAATCGTCTTCAGGAGCAACCCTGGCAGGGAACTAACGTCCTAAGCCCATGCGAACATATCGCACTGTTTGGGGCAAAACACCGACCATTAAAGCAAAGGCTTCATTAGGCACATTGTCGATGGTGCCTTTATCAAAATACGTTTTGAACTGGTCAAGAATCATCTGAGCCCGATCGCTAGAGCGGGGCTGATCGGTAAAGTTCTGAGTCAGACGAATCCACTGCAAACGAATTTTGAGAGCCTTTTGATGCTCTTCATGATCGTCTGGCTCAATCAACGACAAATTACCCAGGGGAATTATTTTGTGGCACCCCTGGTCAAAGTCCCCGCCTACAGCCGCACCTGGACCAGCAAATTCAGCATAAAACTCTCGAAAAAGAATCAGGCCGTTGCGACGACGACTATTGACGACCAACAGGTCGCCACGATTAATTTTTTTGAGCAGACTGTCAACAGCTAGCGTTTCATTCACAGGCACATTAGAACTAGAACCGGAAGACTGCTTGGCTCGCTCGGCCCACCACTTTACCGTACTATCTTCTAGGTGCATAGCATCACCTGAGGCTCGCTTTGGTTGCACCGTGAACATGTGTGGGCGCTTCCGGTCAGATGATTTGACCGAAGGCGAGTAAATTGGCAGGGATTTGGATTGAGCATCCATCATTTTAGAGAGTCTACCTAGGGCTGAGGTAATCCAGACTAATTACTCCTATTTGATACGAACACAATCACTTTCGTGCAGTAAAACCTTAGAGTTTTATCTAGTCTTTGATAGTTATCAGTCCCTCCTCATACTCACTACATAAAAAATAATATTTATCAGGAGGATATGGATAGTTTCACGGTAAGTATGGGGAGAAATACTGTATCGAAAATTCAGTAAAAATCTTGACATACTTAGATGACAGTATTTCTATTAGTTTCTAACTAATTGCTAATTTGAGTAATTAAATATTTAGAAAGATAGTTCTTTAATCATCATTTGCCGTCTGCGCCATGGTGCAGACTGAGCATAAAATCGATAACCAACTTTCTGATAAAGCGCAATGGCAGATGGATTATCAGTAGCCACATGTAGATAAAGGTGGTGGCATCCCCAGGTTTGGCTAATAGCCTCACAGGCAAGTAACATCTGCTGAGCCAGTCCGCGACGGCGGTGGTGATGCTCAACTGCAACATTGGCAATGTAGGGACGGCGGGGCTGTAACGGTTGCCAGAATTGCGATCGCAAAGAAATTTCTACGGTACCGACGATTTTAGAACGCGTCGCCTGATCAACGATAACTAAGCAATCATAATGATGGGGTGAGGTCTTGAAACGCCGCTTAATATCCTCCTGGATCCCTAAACGCATCAATGGGTATAGCCAGCGATTTAAAGGTCGTTCTGGGTAAAAACTAGTCAGCAGTAAATCGCCTAATTGCAAAATATCTTCAGGTCGCGCTGACCGGAGTCGATAGTCTTGGGGCAATGCGTAGAGTCTATCCCGGTTGAGTCTGGACATGATGGGCAGCTTACTCGCCTGGGCACTCTTGATAGGACCATTTCACCAGACGATACCTAACATCGTAATCGATGGCACCAGAGTTGCCTGTACGAAACCATGGAGGCACGGTCCGAGGATGCATCAAATTTTTCCTACATTTTTTTAGTTCCATAGTCGATTAGAGACATCACAGGGTGCATGGCTAGCCAAACGCACAACCGACGCTCCCAAACGTCCCAGCCCAAAATTTTAGTTGTCGATGATGAGCCCCATAACCTAGACCTGCTGCAGCGCACATTTCATCGAGAATTTCGTGTGTTACGGGCAGATGGGGGGGTGGCTGCTTTGGAAACATTGGCCGAACATCCAGATACGGCAGCGGTTATCTCGGATCAGCGCATGCCTTATATGAGTGGCACGGAGCTACTGGTCAAGGTGGCTCAGACTTATCCCAATATTATCCGCATCATATTGACAGGCTATACCGATGTCACCGACCTGGTTGACGCCATTAATGCGGGCCAGGTCTTTAAATACATTACAAAACCTTGGGAAGAAGAAGACTTGAGAACCGTTGTCCAACAGGCGATTGATACCCATCTGCTACTCACAGCCCGAACGCGAGAGTTAGATCGGATTTTAGAACATGAAACCCTCATAAATGAGATCACCCATACTATTCGCAGTGCCGAAACATCGGAGGAGATGTTAGAGGTCATTGTCTGCACCCTGGGAGCTGCCTTTAAAGCCGATTACTGTGTTCTGCGTCCTCTTTACAATTTACCTAACCCAACCCAACGCTGCTGGACCTATCAATCGCTTACCGCCCCTCCAATTGATCAAGCAACCCTGGCGGAAACCGCCATTGATAGCGATAAGCTGCGAGTCCTGCAAACGGCTGAGTTAGCCACCTACGATCCTGGCTATAGCGCCTATCGACGGTTAGCACCAAAAACCAGTGTTTTAATACCACTGACCAGCAAACGTGAGCCCTTGGCAATGCTGGCTGTACATCACCATCAAGCCAATCAGCATTGGGGAGAACTAGAGCTCAAACAGCTCAAAACCCTGAGCGACCAAGCAGCCCTGGCATTATCCCAGTCCTGGACCTACGAACGAGTCCAGGAACTTGCCCAGCGCGAGGTTTTGATTAACACCATCACCCAGGCAATGCACAGTAGCCTGGAGCCTCAACAGATTTTTTCAGCCATTACGCAAAAATTGGGACAGGCACTTCAAACCGATGGCTGTGCCATTTCCTTATGGACTCAGGGTGATGACTATGTAGACTGCGTTGGACTATATGATGCCAGCCGGAGCACACTTCTTTCCCTGCCAAAATCTCAGGTCAAAATCAGCCAAAATCCAATCCTGCAAGACCTGTTGACCAGTCGGTCCCCCATGGTGTTCGATGACTTATCAAATACAGGCTCTCAACCATCGCTTTCTTTCCATGAGCAATCCACAGCACTAATGCTAGTGCCCTTAATTGCCGATGGCCAAATCATCGGTAGCATCAGCCTGCGACAGGCTCAGCCCCGCCACTGGCATACGGAGGAAATCAATTTAGCCCAGGCAGTCGCTAACCAGGCGGCCATCGCCGTTCAGCAAGCCAGGCTTTATCAGACGACACGTCAGCAGGCTGAACAGTTACTGGCCTTGGACAAACAAAAAACCACGTTCTTTCAAAATATTTCCCATGAGTTTCGCACGCCCCTGACGCTGACTATCGGACCGTTAGAATCAGCAGTGGAGCGAGGTACGGGCCTACCGCTGGATCAGTCAGTGATTGCTCTGCGCAATTCTCGGCGACTGTTGCGTCTGGTAAATCAGCTACTCGATCTACAGCGTCTGGATGCTGGACGAATGCAGGCATCATTCTACCTATGTGACTTTGCTCAAGTAGTCAACAGCGTTGCCGAAGCGTTTCAGGCCTATTGCGATCGCAAACACATTCACCTCACCACTCAAATTCAGCCCTGTCCATCGGTTTATCTGGACTTAGAAAAATTTGACAAGGTGCTCTATAACATCCTGTCCAATGCCGTGAAGTTCACCCCAGTCGGAGGAGCGATTCAAATCACCCTCAATACCTTTGAAAAAACCTGTTACTTAGAGGTTGAAGATACCGGTATTGGCATTCGAAAAGAACAATTGCCCCATATCTTTGAACGCTTTCAGCAAGCAGACGGATCGGCCAGTCGTATCCATGAAGGCACCGGGTTAGGTCTAGCCCTGGTGAAAGAACTAGTAGAGCTCCATGGGGGCAAGATCCGGGTGTCTTCAGCCTATGGCGCTGGCACCCTGTTTACTGTAGAACTGCCCTTGGGCGCTGACCATTTACCCCCAGATCGGGTCAGTAATATCCCTCGCACCCTTGAGCAACAGCGCGCTGCTGTTGAACTTGCCGATCTACACAACGAAGTGGCTGAGGAAGAATCCCATACGCAAACGCCACACGCTGTCGCTATTACATCTGACGATACCTCCCCATGGCCATACTCCACTGCAACTGATGATGGGGCCACTATTCTCGTCGTTGATGACAATCCAGATTTACGCAATTACGTCGCCAGTATTTTGCAGCGTCAGGGGCATCGCATCAGCACCGCTCAAAATGGGGCAACCGGTCTAGACATAGCTCGTAAGATTCATCCAGCCCTAATTATTACGGATCTAATGATGCCCCAAGTCTCAGGCCTCGAATTGATTCAACAGGTACGTCAAGATCCAACGTTGCAAGGCACACCAATTGTCTTACTAACGGCCAAGGTGGATGACGATACCCGGCTAGAGGGGGTAGAACAGGGTGCCGATGCTTATATTTCCAAGCCCTTTAAAGATCGTGAACTGCTGGCGGAGGTACGCAACCTGCTGGCCTTAAAAGCTAACGAACGCAAAATCGTTGAACTCAATCATTACCTCACCGAGTCTGTTCTCCAGCGATTCTTGCCCAGTACATTGGTGCAAAAAGCGGCTCGTGGCGCTCTCCAGCTCAACTTCAAGCCAGAACCCCGACTGGTGACGGTACTATTTAGCGACATTGTGGGTTTTACCCAACTGTCTAATACGTTGCGATCGCGACGGGTGGCCGAACTTCTCAACGAATATTTTGATGTGATGACCCATGCCATCTTTGCTAACGGTGGCACCGTAGATAAATTTATGGGGGATGCTGTACTGGCCATGTTTGGCGCACCAGAAACTCTGACACCAGAGGAACAGGTAAGACGTGCGATCTCAGCTGCTCGAACCATGTACAAAGCATTAGAAAAGCTCAACCAGCGCTGGGAGGGAGTACCCAGGGTCCAATTTCGCTGTGGCATCCATCAAGGCACAGCCGTTGTGGGTATGTTCGGCAGCTCAAAGCGGGCTGACTACACCGCCATCGGTCCCAGCGTTAATATCGCCGCCCGTCTACAAGAAGCAGCCGATGCAAAAAGCATTTTAGTCTCTGCTACCGTCGCTGGCTATCTCGATGCAGACGAAATCATCCAATGCAATCCATTACAGCTTAAAGGGATTGATGAAAAGGTTTTGACATTTAATGTCAAAACCATCCTGTCGGAAAAAGTAGAGTCTTAGCCCGTCCGACTCTATGCTCCCTCAACCAGTGGGTAAGCCATAGCTATGCATAATGTGACGCATCCGTTTTTTAGCCCGTGATACCCGCTTCCGCAGGGTTGCCTGGTTGGGGATGTCGGTTTCTCCCAAAGCAGCTAGGCGATCGGTAATTTGCTCCCAGGACAAACGCTCAATAGTTCGCCAGACGAGCAGCTGTGCTGTGTGATCATCTTCACGTGATAAGGCCCTGAGAGCCTTGTAGAGTAAATCAATCTCATGACGCAGATCAATTTCCTCCAGCACATATTCGGGCTCGGCACTGATGCGATATTCAACATCCTCATAGCTCTGAGCTGACTGCCGCTGAGCCTGACGACTTTTCTCACGAACAATATTAAATGCAGTGCGCTTTAACCAGGCATGGGGGTTATAAATCACCTCCCCCTTACGCTGACGCGCTTTACCCCGGAGATAGGCCTCAAATAAAATTTCGTAGGGCTCATACTGATGTATCAGTCGAAACTGGTAGAGATGACGGCGGACCGTAGCTAGTGTGGAATAGGCATAGGAATTGCCATTACCTAAAATTTCTGAAAGGGCAAGATCCAAAACATCCAATAACGGCAAGTCAGGTTGGTCAGCCATACCAATGAGCCAGTTGATTCTATTTATAGTTAAAGTGAAGTTCAGGTTGGACCTGTGACATTCCGCAATGTGTATATGATTTGTCAGAAGCCAGTAGATTTGCGTATATCTGCCAGCTATCTCTCACAATTGATTTAAGCCATGTGGGAAATCATTGGAAATTTGTCGTCACAGTAGCGTAGCCTTGGTCACTAACTCCTTAGCGCATGAGCCCGGAGGTCCTTCCATGTTTAGCAGCCATCTAGATATTAGCGATTACGCTCAGCAACATCGTGATCTGCTCCAAACCTATTGTCAATTATCGGTACAGCCAACGTTAAGTAACAGCGATAGCATTCATCTAGACAACATTCTAGCCACTGCTGAAACTAACCCACTGATCAGTTTTTTGCTGGATGAAGCCGATCACATGTTGTCCCACTTACACCACCTGATCGACGAAGGCGATATTAACAAGCAACAGCAACAATTACAGAGATGCCTGGATGACGCCTGGCTTAATCAAGCCTTTCAAGATCTGGCCTATCGTCTCCAGGCATCTCAATGTAAAAATCTACAACAGCATCTGAAAGACCAAGGATTTTATCGAGGCGCTATCGATGGAGTGATGGGGCCAGCCACTAAAGCCGCCATGCAAGCCTGCTGTGAGCAACAGGGAAAATTGCCACAGCCATTACCTATTCACACCCCTGATCCGGTGGGCTAATGCGAGCTTTGTGCTTACGCAATAGGGGATTCGACTTTTAGGCATCATTCTGAGGATGGCTTTATTCCGGTATTGATCGTTACCGTCGCCGTCACAGATCTACAGATGCCATCACTAGTAGATAAGTAAGCCTACTAAAACCCTTTAAAAGAGCACTATGCAATCCACGCTTCAGCGCTTAATTGAACGTTACCAGCAAGGAGAACGTACATTTCACGGATTAGATCTGAGGGGATGTGACCTCAGCCACTTACAACTACCTGAGATTGATCTTAGTTACAGCGTTTTGAGTGAAGCCTGTTTGGTAGGTACAGATTTGGAATGGGCAATTTTGCGCCATGTCAATCTGACCAATGCCAATCTGACCGACGCTCATTTGCACCGAGCCAACCTACGGCGAGCTAACTTGACAACCGCAACGCTCCATCGAGCAGATTTAAGGGCAGTTGATCTAAGCGGGGCAAAGATTGTCAACACAATTTTTTTAGAAAGCAACCTTTGGGGAGCCATCGCACCAGACGGGCTCAGACCTATGTATGCGGTCAGTACCTAAAGCCCCTACTCCACCCTCAGGCGGCGAGTGATCACCACCAGTCCATCGTCACGAATCAAAAGACCCGACACCCAAAGATTATCGACACTGCCTGGGGCATCGCCAACCTTAAACAATCCACCAGCAGACAGTAGTTCGAGATCCAGAGGACGAGGCACAAAGAAGTCCTCTGGTGTCGTTCCCTCATCCAGGACTGCCCCCAACAGATAGCGCTCACCCAGGGGCTCTTGAACAATGGCATCAAACCCATAGCTCTCCCCTGGGGCCACCCGCTCCGGTAAAATCACAACAACTTCTGACGGAGTAGTTTCAGAGTTGAGCTGATTACGCTCCGATAAAATTTCTTGGGATATGATTTTGTCCCCCGTAAACTGCTGGCGAGAGTGAATCACTGACTCCAGTGTTAGACGCCGAGGTGTGGTTTGTACGCCATCAATGTAGGTCACGGTCTCAGCCACATAGCCACCATCAACTTCCTCCCAGGACTGTAGCTCTACCCGATAGTCAAGAGTATCGTAGCGTTCCCACAGTTGGGGTAATGTGGCTTCAAGGGTGTCGTAGCTAAAGCCGTCATTATTGGCAAAGTCAGCGGCATAAAATGCCATCACCGCTTCAATATCTTGTTCATTAGAGGCTGCTGCCATCTGATCCAGGGCATTGACCAGGGCCGCTGGCGCAGTTTCGGGAGGAGCCGCTTGCACAGATACACTCCATAAACTCATCCCCAGCACACTTAGTGAAAATAGAGACCAGCGGCAAGGATGAATCATGGGTAAAGTCCTCGGTGATACTATGCGTAACGATGGATAACTCAACGGAAAAAATCAAGGCGTGAGACTACGTTAGAGCTATTTAGTCTGTCACAGCTGCTTGATGGGTTAAAAAGTGTTGCTCCATAAACGCAGATTCAGCGGATAATAGCTTCTGGCTAAGTCACCCCCAAATACGCTCTCTGGAACACTTTATATTCTACGAAACAACGATTTGGCTCTATCTTAAACCAGTGGTTGTTGATAGATTACCCAGCTCTTTCACATTATGGACGACAGACAAGGAAATGGTGAAGGCAATAGGATTTTGATTGCAGCCAGTGGCACTGGCGGTCACCTGTTTCCTGCGATCGCAACTGCCCAACATGTTGACAGCACGATTGAATGGCTAGGGGTGCCTGATCGCTTAGAAACTAAACTTGTACCGGAGCATTACCCCCTCCATACGGTGAGGATGGGTGGAGTTCAGGGCAAACTCGGCCTGGGCACATTAAAGATTTTTACTCAATTTCTTCAAGCCACCCTGGCCACGCGTCGGCTGCTCCAGGAAGGAAAGTTTCAGGGAGTATTTACCACTGGTGGTTACATTGCAGCCCCGGCCATCATTGCAGCGAAAAGCCTAGGACTTCCCACGGTGCTGCATGAGTCCAATGCTATGCCGGGGAAAGTGACCCGCTGGCTCAGCCGTTGGTGCTCGCTAGTGGCCATTGGCTTTAAAGAAACACGCAAGTATCTGCCAAAGCAAACCAAGACCATGTGGGTAGGGACACCGGTGCGATCTCAATTTCTAACCGACAGTCATGCTAGTCTCAGCGAATTGAATATTCCGGAGGGAGCGCCTTTGATCGTTGTGGTCGGCGGCAGCCAGGGTGCTGTATCCGTTAATCAACTTGTGCGGGCAGCTGCGCCTGCCTGGTTTAACACTGGAGCATGGATCGTCCACCAAACTGGCACCAACGATCCAGACACAGCCAGCCTTAGCCATCCTCAATACATTCATCAACCCTTTTTTAACAATGTGGCCGCCCTTTTTAAGCGCGCCACATTGGTCATCAGCCGGGCAGGAGCTGGCACCTTGACCGAGTTAGCCATGACCCACACCCCATCGATCTTGATCCCTTATCCCTATGCAGCGGACGATCATCAGTCTTACAATGCCAATGCCTTTGGCAGTATGGGAGCAAGCAAGGTATATTCACAATCCGAGCTAGATGGTGACACCCTCAAGCAACGAGTCCTCGCATTGTTAGACAACCCGGAAGAGCTTGACTGCATGAGAGTTGCTGCAGAAGCATTGGCCGTCAAGGACAGTGCAGAAAAAATGGCAGACTTACTCGCCAAAATGATGGGCTAAATCGTCAATCAGAATCTTTAGAAGTTTGGGTTAGACCAGGAAGCCAAGAGAACAAGACTATAGAGCTTACTCAGAAGCTGCCACAGTTAGCTGTCCAACCATTCCAGCTTCAGCATGACCGGCAATTGAGCAGTGCAGTTCATAAACACCAGGTTTCTGCGGAATAAATACCCACTCCGCCTCAGCGCCAGGCTTAAGTTCCAATTCATGAATAGCGCCTTTGACTTCCACCTGACCCGCTTCTACTTTTTGCGTCCAAAGGACATCTACAAAATCTTTGGCGGTGAAATAATGCTTAACGGGGCTAGGATTATCCAACAAAAGTTTGTAGCGCTTGCCAGCGTCAAAGGTGAGCATATCGGGCTCAAACACCAGGGAGCCTGCCTGATTCCCCAAATGTACCTGCAGAGTCTGTATTGTTTGCTGACTCGGTGCCAATGTAGCTAAAGCACAGTCGGTTGTCGCCAGGCCAATAGCAAGCATAAACAATAAACTGTAGAGAGCCAACTGCGTCCATTGTCTTAAAGCAGTCAAAAAAGCACGACCGTTCTCCATAGGAGCCAGTTCTCCACACTGTCGGATAATAGAGCTATCTTACTGACGCTAAACACAACTATATACGACTACACGACGACAAAGAGTTCTAGCATAGAAAAGAAAACGCCCTAGAATCACAAGGCTCTATGGTTCCAGCCTAATTAGCCAGGCTGAGCTCTCACCATAGCCTTAACGACAGGTCGAAATCTTACGCAACGCTGAATCAGAGAACGATGCCACCAATACCCCCAACAGCTGGCCCTCTTCTAAAATCCAGCGGGCAATTGGCTGAGGAGACTCAAACTGAGAGGCTTGACACATAGACGTTTGCGTCTCAATCACATGGGGAGGATGACTATTAAACGTTTGCGTAACTTGTTGCACAGCGGGAAGCATAGAAATGTTTTTCAACTAAATTAGAGCGTTTTACGGTTGTCCTGAGTTAAGGAATCATTACTACTGTATAAAGTTACAGATGATGCTTAGTGATCCTGGTCCTGCAAAAACTGTGTTTTAGCTCACCTGACAGTTAGGACACGTTTGTCCTGTAGTTAGCACAGTGGCCAAAATCATTCAATCTTAGCCACTATGGAGTTGATGCATTGATGATCTTTTTTAAGCACAGGGTCATACCAAATGGCGACAACGACACTCAATATTGCATTTGCTGAAAATCCCCTTCATATGCTTCTTGACCGTATTCAAAGCAATCACGAGTGTGTCGCTGACTTCACGATAGGAAAACCCTTGCAGATAAAGTTCCCATACCTGCGTCTCACGGCTGGTCAGACCATAACGATAGGCATCACACTTAGCACGATGATGGGCAATTTTTGTTAGATCCTCAATGGTTACCAGCATGCATTTTTGCGGTTCCTCCACTAGGTCGATCCACTCCGCCTTAAGATAAAGGCGAATACCACCCGGCAAGAAAAGAGTGTCATAAAGCTGCAAGGTGTGATCGGGAAAATCATCGCAGCTCTCAATCAAAAAGTTGACCAGCGCTAGCAGCTGTTCGGGACGTACATCCATTGACTGTTCACCCATAGGGCCAAATGCTTGACCGGGAACACCCTTTTGCAACAATAGACAAAACTCATCCGCCAGCGTTGTACTACGCAGTAGATTCCCTTCAGAATCAAATAGGATAAATCCGCGAAATGGGAAGAACTGTCCTAACAGCGTTTCAAAAATTAGATCTAAATCATCTGTTTTAGGCTTCAGGTCTATAACATCCTGGTCAACCTGAATTGGAATATTGGGTAGCTCATCATCCATAGGAAAGGTGAGATTGCTTACGGTATTTAGCACCATGGCTCATTCACAAGTGGGGGACAAAAGATGAGTGACAACAAAAGTTTGAATTGCTAGACGGCATGCCCATAGACGTTGAACGATCAAACATGATCTATGAAAATACTTCAAACATTTTTGTCAACCATCACCCTCCTAACTTACGCAACTTGGCTGAACAGCATCGACGAGCAAGCTGTAGAGTCATCAACCGAACAGCAGTCAAGATTATGCCAGTGATATTGAACCAAGATGGGAGTGGTAACCTACAGAAGCATGAGCGACTATCAACCAGGGTGAAGCAGAGGTGAAGCATTGCTTCAAACCTTCTGGTATCAGGATATACAGGAGCATTGTCACCATGATTTATAATCTAAAGCCCAGCGACGTCGAAGAGTGGTTCCCCCTCAATATACAAAACAAATACATCGAACATATTGTTCAACAGCCAGGTTTGAGAATAACCCTACGACAGGCAACGTATTTTGTTCGTCTGTGGGGCTATGGCTATCTAATCGAACATGGCATAGAGAATGCCCCAATCACAATCTTAACTCGACAACTGGGTAGCTTTTATTGTTCCCACAGTGATGCTGCAGACTTGTTTTATACGGAAAACCAAGGAACACCAAGGGCTGCTGGTCAAATGTTAGATAAGCTAGCCTCCAAAAATCTGTTAAGACGAGGCGAGGCAGATGGAGTTGCGACAAAACTTAGCTTGAACATTCCTCAAAGTTTTGATCTACCTCAGGAAAACAATAATGATGACACTTTTTACACAGATGCATTTGACCTTCGGAATGACACCACATTAGTCGCCAATTTTTTAGAAAAGGTCTACAGCTATGATCCAGAGAGACCTGAGTCGATGTTGCACAATATCAAGAAAGGATTACGGCAGTGGGCCAGACAATATCCAGAAGGATTGAGAGTGTTGAGACGTTCATCAAACCAAGAACCTGTAGGCTTTTCTGCCTTTTTACCCGCCGACCCTGACTCAGAAGAAAAATTTGATCTCTCCCCCAGCCGTAGTTTGCATTTAAGTCGTTTGGATGTGAGGGCAGAAGACCCTATCCAAGTCGCGACAAAAGGAGATCCTGACTGTTATACGGTATTTGTTCGCAGCTGGCAAATTGAGCTACCTGTATGGACCTATGAAAATGCCTGTACGATGATCAAGGACTCTCAAACAACTTTGAGCAAAATTCGCGACGATTTTCCTAATCTGAGTGATATTTACACCATCGCCATTCATCCTTTATCAGAAGACTTTGCCATCACCCTGGGATTTCGGACAACAAAATCAGATCCTGATTCTTCGTTACGCTGGCTCTATATGTCGCTGGACCGTTTTTTAGCCCTGGATTACGAAGATGTATTACTCAATTTTGACTATAGTCATCGCTACAGTTAAGGGGATAGACCGATCAACCATTGGCTAACTGAAGTGGCGTACCACAAACCATGGAATCATGATCGCACTTTAGAATAGAGTGGTTCTTGTGTATCAAAGCATTTATGCGTCCATCCAAGTCACCACATCCTCGTCCAAATCTGGATTCACGGCCTAAGTCTCAGCCAGCCGTTGGTAAGCTCAGATCATTTCGTCCGCTGCCATATCATATTGCGCTGAATCAAGCTGCCCGATTAGAAGCCTGGACCCAGGATGTCGAAGCAGTTGGTGGCCCTCTAGAAGCCTCAGACAGCAGCGATTTTGACCCAAGATTGATGGAACGGGAATAAACACACCTTCTTTACAAGCTGTTAAAGCATCCAAACGAGAGGTGGATAAGCTTTATCAGAGCAATACATTAATCAATTAAATCGCTGGCACCGCCAGGATAAAAGGAATTTGATAGCGTCTTCGACAAGTCATAGGGGGACGCCTTTGGAAATTTTCCCTTGGCCAAGTTGGTTTCTTTTATGGCCAGCTGCACTGCTTTTGCATAAGCTCTTTGAAACGCTTCTACCAGATAGGGTTGCAAGCTAGGATTGTCTTCTAATAAATCAGCAATGTCTAGACGTTGAATGCGAATGGTAGCCAGCCAGCTGTGGCTACGCTTCTCCGCCTGATATTCCCATTTCAGTAGGTGCGCCAGCAGAATAGCCAAACGATTGCGTAGTTCTTGACGCTGCTGCCGTCCCAATGACTCTATCTCCTCTATAACATTCACAATATCGACTTGGTGCCATTGCCCTTGCCGCATTAGCTGGGCTTGATGCTGAGTCCAGGCATAGAAGTCAGTTTCATAGAGAGAAGCTGTTAGGTTTTGAGGTAACGGTGACATAGTGACACCTCACAGTTATAAAAAAACAGCAGAGCTAATCTAATTCTAGCCCTGCTGCTGTGGTTGAGTATTGATCTTACGCCTAAGTACGAAGCTTCTCTAAGACACTTTGGTCTTCCATGGTGGTGGCATCGCCGACAAGTTCTTCGCCGCTGGCCAAGTTACGGAGAAAGCGACGGATAATTTTGCCGGAGCGGGTCTTAGGTAACCCGTCGGCAAAACGGATTTCTCCAGGACGCGCGATCGCACCGATTTCCTTCACCACATGCTGCTTGAGTTCAGCTTTCAGGTCATCACTGGGGCTATGGGTGCCTTCTAAAATCACAAAGGCAAACACATCTTCCCCCTTAATCTCATCCTTACGACCAACAACTGCAGCTTCGGCTACCGCTGGATGAGACACCAGGGCCGACTCAATTTCCATGGTGCCAAGACGATGGCCAGAGACATTTAGCACATCGTCCGTGCGGCCCATAATCCAGAAGTAACCGTCTTCGTCTTTACGGGCACCGTCCCCAGCAAAGTACATATACTTACCGTCTTTAGGGGGAATGTGCTCCCAGTAGGTACGGCGGAAACGGGCATCATCACCGTAAACGGTACGCATCATGCTCGGCCAGGGATGCTTGACCACCAAATAACCCCCTTCATTAGCACCGACGGGATTGCCCTCGGCATCAACGATATCAGCCAGGATGCCAGGGAAAGGCTTGGTAGCTGAGCCAGGTTTGGTTGCGATCGCACCCGGCAACGGCGTAATCATAAAGCCCCCCGTCTCCGTCTGCCACCAGGTATCAATGATGGGGCACTTCTCACCACCAATAACCTTGTGATACCAGATCCAGGCTTCTGGATTGATGGGCTCACCCACAGTCCCCAAAATTCGCAAAGAAGAGAGATCACGGGCATTGGGATGCTGGTCCCCCATTTTGAGAAAAGCCCGAATCGCCGTAGGTGCTGTATAGAAAATAGTCACCTTATACTTCTGCACCACATCCCAAAAAGCACCAGGATTAGACGGACGGGGAGCCCCCTCATACATCACACTGGTGGCCCCGTTAGATAGCGGGCCATACACAATATAGCTGTGGCCCGTAATCCAACCCACATCAGCCGTACACCAGTAAACATCGTCTTCTTTGATATCAAAAGCCCACTTAAATGTGGTGTGGGTATAAAGGTTGTAACCACCCGTGGTGTGGACTACCCCTTTGGGCTTACCGGTGGTACCACTGGTGTAAAGGATAAATAGCAAGTCTTCACTGTCCATGGGCTCAGCCGCACAGTCAGTAGATGCATTAGGCTGGACATCGTGCCACCACACGTCACGTCCGTCCGTCCAGTCCACATCCTGCTGGGTGCGCTGCACCACCAGCACATTAGTCACACTGGGCACAGCATTATCTGCTAAAGCCGCATCCACCGCAGGCTTAAGCGCCATCGCTTTATCCTTACGGAAACCACCGTCAGCCGTAATCACCACCTTGGCCTCAGCATCATTGAGACGATCCCGTAGCGCTTCAGAACTAAAGCCACCAAACACCACCGTGTGGGCAGCACCGATCCGAGCACAGGCCAGCATCGCCACCGCCGCCTCAGGCACCATGGGCATATAAATACCAACGCGATCCCCTTTAGCCACTCCCATGCCCTTGAGCACATTGGCCATCTGGCATACTTCAGCATACAGCTCGGCATAGGTGAGAGTCCGCGAATCCCCAGGCTCGCCCTCCCACACCAGGGCGGGCTTATCGCGACGGTGGGTGTCCAGATGACGGTCTAGACAGTTGTAAGAGATATTGATCTGGCCACCGACAAACCACTTAGCAAAGGGTGGCTGCCAGTCAAGGACGGTATCCCATTTTTTAAACCAGTGCAGTTCCTGCTCGGCTAATTCAGCCCAGAATGCAGCAGGATCAGCCGCCGCCTTATCGTAGAGAGCCTGGTATTGATCAGCGCCTGAGACCGTCGCCGCGGCTGCAAACTCAGCAGGAGGCTCAAACAGTCGCTGCTCTTGCAAAATTGATTCGATAGCAGGCTGTGAGTTAGAGGATTGTGCCATAGGTCGTCGTCTTACTAGCGTTTCCAAATGCGGTCCTTAAGCAGGCTACAGGGTACAGCCGCAGCCCAGCCGAAACCATATAGGTTTTTCAATATTTTTCGATGGAATGGCACCGGCGAATCATTTTGGTTGGAAAACGTAAATAATGACTATTGACACGATCTCTAAATGCTACCCCCTGATGCAGATTTACAGGCTTATGATGATGTTGGGTATGCACAAGGGAGTACTCCTGCCGGAGAAACTTAGTGCGAAGCACCATTCCTGACGTTGCAATTCACCTGGCACAACAATTTCCCATGCTTAACTTCATGCCTTATCAAATAAAGGCTATTAGCAGATGCAACAATCACCCATAGAACGGAAAAATCCTCTATAGCAATAAAAAGCAGACAATCTGATACAGAATTGTTCTCTTCCTTTTAACAACACAGCTGTTGTCTATTACTAGATGTCAAGAAGCACCACCAGATACCAAAGAAATCGCTAGATTGTGGGAGACAAAGAAAGTTAACTGCCTTACTGGTCCACCTCACAAGCCAGTAAGACACTCTCTACACGCTCTCTCTCTTACCTCTTGGAGAACGCATCATGATTAAAGTTCTAGTAGGTATTCTTGTTTTCGTCATCAATACAGTCTACAAAAACCGACCCTATCCACGCTTTTATGTTCTAGAGACCGTTGCTCGCGTTCCTTATTTTTCCTATCTGTCTGTTTTACATCTTTATGAAACCTTGGGTTGGTGGCGTCAGGTAGACTGGCTCAAAGTTCATTTTGCTGAATCCTGGAATGAGCTACACCACCTTCTAATTATGGAAGAACTAGGGGGTAACAACTACTGGATTGATCGATTCCTGGCGCGCCATGTGGCCCTGCTTTACTACTGGATTATTGTGGGCATTTACATTGTGAACCCAGGAGCCGCTTACCATTTTATGGAAATGGTAGAAGAGCATGCCTACGCTAGCTATGACAAGTTCCTCAACTCAGAGGGCACAGCTCTTAAACAGCAACCGGCACCGCAGATAGCCATCAGCTATTACCGTGACGGGGATCTATACATGTTTGATGAGTTTCAGACCGCTCGTCCTGCCGAAGAACGTCGTCCGCAGATCGACAATCTCTACGATGTGTTTGTCGCCATCCGAGACGATGAAATGGAGCATGTCAAGACGATGGCGGCATGTCAACAGCCCAGTGCTCAGAACACGTTGCATAGCCCCCATGCTCCTGCCCTTGCTGCCAAATAAATAGGTTCATCCCCATGTCTGAAGTCACCACATTGCTCAAAAATTATAGTCATGGTCAGCGAGACTTTTCTGGCATGTCCCTGACTGATGCCAATCTTAGTCATGCCGACCTGAAAGGAGCAGACCTCAGCTATAGCGAGCTGAGTAATATTGACCTGAGTCAGGCTAATCTGCGCGGTGCCGATCTGAGCTATGCCACACTCAGCCAAGTGGACTTGCATGATGCAGACTTACGCGGTGCTATGTTGATTGGCACTGATCTGCGGGATGCCAAGTTGCAAGATGCCAATCTCAAAGATGCTGACTATATCCCAGGCAGCACACATTTTCCGACCGAGTTTGATCCTCAGCGGGCACAGATGAGTGCTATCAAGCTTCAGGCAAACACTTTTAAGCAAACAAATACGTCGAGCTAAACCGCAAAGACACAACCATACTGCTGCTTATAACAAGTGAAATGGATTAAAGACCTTAGAATTACGGTCTTTAATCCATTTTCTTTTTTAGTAAGTCTTTAGATCAGAGACAAAGATAGAGCTAATAAAGGCAAAAAAGTACCCTTGGGGGCCATATCATCACCAAGTGCTAAACGATACAATATTTTTTAGATAGAATAAGTGATAACACGGGTTTCTCAGTAGTTTACTTGAGATGTCCAGGTCAAATAAGCAAATGTCTATCAAATCTCAATAGTTGCACTTACGTACTACATTAGAACTCGAAGGGAGTCATTAGCCATGGCACCCTTAATTTATGGAACTAATGATATGTACTCCCCTGTAGTTTTTAGGTTCAGATTTCAGGTCCTATCACACCGCTTAGGAGATAAACGTCATGTTTCCCGGCCTCTTTCTTTCCTTACCTTTTGTACTACTGTTTCTGATCTTTCAAGCACTTGGCTCCGGCAAGTCTGCCAAGCCTAAAAAGTCAAAAAGTGATGGCTACCAAGATGGTGACATCATCATTATTCGTAGAGCAGCGAGTAAAAAGTAGTCTTTGACTTGGCCACGATAAGCAACAGACTGCGAGATCATCAGCGATTACAAGTCAGTGCTGGTGATTCTAACTTGTCCATGCGCTCTTACAATTCCTCCTCAAGAAAAAGCCTCTGACAGATTTGTCAGAGGCTAGTCGCTATGCTGCATATAACTTGGAGAGGGTTGGCAGACAACACCACGACACTTGATCTGTTGTAGTAGACAAACCTGAAGCTTATACTCACAAGTCGTTTGTGTTTACCCTAAATAGAGAGACACATCTTACTTCTCAATATTTCGAGAGCAATCCTATAATTCTCATCATGCCAGGACGGGTTTCAAATCACTAATATCTCGTTATCAGATTTACACAGCTATACACAGAAAAGCCTCTACTGCTAAGCAGTAGAAGCTGGATTGCGTTGTAATTACTACTGGAAGAAAAAATCAACGATTAAGCTAGAAAACCCAATCTCTTACCATTGTCGCGAGCAAGACGAATCAGATTTTGACGTTCAGTACGATCGACACCAAGCCAGTTGCAAACTGCTGTGATCACTTTCGAATGTTTCGCAATTATCTTTCCGCGCAGCTGGTTAAATTCCTTTTTACCAAGCTGACTACGAAGCAAAATGACGATAGGTGCAAACATGATGGGCTCCTTGAAAATAAGTGTGTGGAAGGTATGTTGAGCCGCTACCTGAAGAGAGAGGAGAGTAATGCTTGGGTAACGCTTTAACCTTATGTAAATAATAGCAACGCAATGTAACGATAACGTTACAAATATTGCATTTATTTTTCTTATAGGGTTCATCTCTGAGTTCATTTTCCGACTCGCAACCATACTCAAAAGCCCTCACACCATGGCGATGCGAGGGCTACCGAAGGTAATAAAGGGATTGAGTTATTTGAACAATAACCGATAGCAGCTGCTGAAACTGAAGCTATAGAATCCCAGGCAAAATGATTTACACATAGGGCTTCTACTGTTTACAACGGCACTAGCCACTAGTGATGGCAATAGCGTCTTGATAGACAGGCAGGGTAAAGCAAAACTCACTACCCTGATGCTTACCAGCCGATTCTGCCCAGATTTGTCCGCCCATGCCTTCCACCAAGTATCGACAAATCGTCAGACCAATCCCAACACCACCATTGGTACGTTGCAGATAGTCTTCCTCTTGATGGAAGCCATCAAACACATGTTCTAGCTGTTCTGCACTAATGCCACATCCTGTATCTATGATGGAAATTTGCAGAGTAGACATTTGATCAGAACTCTGAGAGCCATTCTGCACCGTTGCTTGGGGGGTAACTTTAACCTTCACTTCACCGGTTTCGGCAGTAAAGCGACAGGCATTTTCCAATAGTCGGGTAATGACCTCCACTAGACGATCCCCATCGGCCCAGAGCATCGAAAGGCCCGTGGGCGATTCCAAACAGATATTGGACACAATATTCTTAGGAGCCTGTTTTAGAAAGCTGTCCAGGGTGGTTTGCAGAGTAGAACGCAGATCCACTAAATCTGTGCGAAAACAAACCTGACCTATTTCTAAACGCCGCAGCAGTTCTAAATCTCGTACTAAATCACACAGCCGCTGCAGCTCAGAGCAAGCCAACGCCAGAATGGAATGCTGCGCATCGTCCGCTGGCAATTGATCATATTGCACAGTGTCTAAACAGATTTGTAGCGTGGCCAGCGGCGTACTCAACTCATGTTTCACAATCGCTAAGATCTGACGCTGACGCTGCTCCAATAACGCGATCTGGTGAGTAGTGAAAGCATATTTAGTAGCATGCGCTTTTTTCACCAGACTCTGCATAAAGTGAGATAGTCGTGCTCTAGGGGCTTCAAGCCAGGGGCGATATTGCTCCAGCTCCTGAGGCAAGGAGGAAAAGATAGCATTCACCACATCCATAGGCTCCGACGGAGCTTGCAGGAATTCTAGGGTGATCTGCCAAACCTGTCTGGCGTAGCTTAAAAAGACATCAACAGCACTACATAACTGCTTTAGTTCTGTCAGAGCCACTTTCATCATCCGTCGCTGCACCTGCGCTGGAATAGTTTCGCCTTCAGCCAAGGTCTCTACAGCGATTTGTAGGGTAGATAGTGGTGTTTGCAGCTCGTAGCTCATCAAGGAAATCAATGCACTGCGCACATGATCGAGCAATTGCACCAAAGCTACCTGCGGCATCGCTGAAGGTTCAGCAGCTAATGCCGTTGCCATGCGACAGGTCGATAACAAACCTACCCCTCCTGAAAATGGCTGTGTCAAACCAAAACGGGGAGGAAAAGTTGTGGAGTGATGACTGGTTAAGGGATACATACCTGCTAGAGCGCCAGGAGCGTCAACCAATGTAAACTACAATGTAACATTATCTTAATATTCGGGGAAATGGCTGACAGCTCATTCTTTCCAGCGAAAAGTACCCGCCTATGGCTCAGGCTAGGCAAATCGGGTTACATTTGTTCATGCAATAATAAAGTTAGAAACAAAGCCTAGCTTTCTGAGGTAATGCTTTGCTCCATTGTTCTTACTGTCGGATAGTGCTTTTCAGGTTTGGATGTTTCTCATGTTTATAGGTTGCCAACCTTCTTGGGTTGCTCCGCTTTCACTTCTCTGAGGACAATCAAGATGCATACTCATCACCAAGACGAAGTTAAGGTTGCTGTTTATTCAGCCAGCATGTCTATTCCCGAGGAACAGCGCTTACAAGAAATGGTTTTGGCTTTGTTGCTAGGACTCGCTGCAATGGCTGGTCTGGGTCTGGGACAGTTCTTCTAGGCCGTTGCTATCAGGGTGTCAGATGGCAAGTCAGTGCTGGTACGATCGCACCCATAATAAGTAAACAGAAATAGGTTTTCGTCCAAACCCCAAGGGTACGTGATTGGTATCCTTGGGGTTTTGTCATGGCAGATTACAACCCCAATGTCGTCAGGGATACTTGACGAACAGACTAATAAACGGTAACAATAGATACAGAAATAATTTCGTTCATCCTAATTAAAGTTTTCGCATTAATTAGGACGGAAGTAGGTAAGGGCTCATATACGAGCTTTTTCCCGAAGGAACGTACCTCATTTACTAGAAAACTTCGTTGTCTATTGAGGAAACGACTCCATGACTCTCCATAACATCACCAACTCAGTCCCCGTTGCTAACAAAGGACGTTTGATCGGTCATATACACCGTCAACAAAATCGTCAACGTCAGCAATCTATGTTGATGCGCTCTATTCAAAATATTGAACAGCCTAAGGCCCTCTAAGTCTGTTTTGATGAACGGCAAAAAGACCATTGCCCCCTACAAACGAAATAAACTCTAAGTTAAAGGGAGGAACAATTCAGTTCCTTCCTTTTATTTATAGTTAGCAAATTAGGACATATCTAGGGTTCTGAAAGAATATCGGAGGAAGGGACCAAAAGTAGCTGACTGGCGTTCACTTGCTCGGCCCAAACATCTAGGGTAGTACCAAGAGATTGGTTCAGATTTGCGATCGCATCCGCCAATGCAATCGCCGCACTGACTTCACTATTTTGTGCCTCAACCACATCATTTTGTAATTCCAGCACTTCAAAAATATCTCGCGTCCGCCCGCGACGCTCTCTGGCCCGCGCATTTTCTAAGCGCTGAATCGCCAATTCACGTGCTAACCGTGTGGACTCAATACGATTACGGGCAGACTCCACATTACGCAACTGGTCAGCGACCTCCAAACGAATATCTGACTTCAGAGTTTCTAGATCGTTACTCAGCTGCAGCTGAGTAACCTGACTACGTTGAAAAGCTGTTTCCGCCGCCTCATCCTCTAACAATCTAGTTAACACCAGTTCTGTCGATGCCGATGAGAAATCCCCTTCTCTGACATTTGCCCGCAAATCCAGATTCCACCGACGATTATCGGCGGCTACGACTCCATTAATCGCAGCGATCTGTAAATTAAGCTGCGCCTGTTGATAATCAGGGCGATTGTCATAGGCTACACCAACTAATTCATCCAAAGACGGCACTTCAGATGGTTGAGCCACCGTACTCAACGTCGCCAGAGTCTCTTCAGGAATTGTAATTTCGATAGAATCATCCAACTCTAACAGATTCAAAAGGTCAGATTTCGCCTGCTCTAAATCATTAGCAGCTTCTAACACACTAGTTTCAGTGTCGGCCAGGTTGGCATCAATCTCCACCAGGTCAAATCGCGGTCGTCGGCCCGCTTCCACCAACGCTTCAACCGAACGACGCTGTTGTTGTTGAGTTTCAAACGACAGCTGCTGAATTCGCAGACTAGCCTGAGCTTGAATCAATGCATGGTAAGTGACAATACTCCCAGTGATGTCAGAAATTAATCGCTGTCGCAAATCCAGCTGATTGCCGCTCTCTTGCAGACGAGCCACCTCTACCGGTGCTGTGGTCACATCTCTGCCAAACCCTCGCAACAGTGGCTGCGTTACCGTCAGTCCCAACTCTTGCTCTTCTAAAAGGTCTACAGTGACTTCCAGAGTAGTTCCCAAAGGCGTTAATACTTCTGTCCCTAAACGAG
>JBCCJR010000023.1:0-24616 GCA_039045805.1 Cyanobacteria bacterium P01_C01_bin.118 | reverse complement strand
GTCCACTAGTATTGTGTTTAGCTCGCTCTATCCTGGCTGTGTGGCTGAGACTCAGCTTTTCCGTAATCACTACCCAGCGTTTCGCACTATTTTCCCCTGGTTCCAAAAGAACATTACTAAGGGGTATGTGACTGAAGCGGTAGCAGGCGATCGCGTGGCGGCTGTTGCAGCGGATTCTGACTATGACGAGTCTGGTTATTACTGGAGCTGGGGTAACCGTCAGCAGGAAGGCCGCAAGTCCTTTGTGCAGGAAATGTCGAATGAGGCCCTAGATGATGTGAAAGCTCGTCGTCTGTGGGAGCTAAGTGAGAAGCTAGTGGGGCTGGGAGCAGTTGTTAGTTAGTCAGTCGGCTCCTGAGAGGGTTGGTATTTAGAAGATCGTCATAACAGCGGTTCCCCTTGCCAAGGGGACCAACGGAGGGGTCATGAGGGGTGTCCGATTTTATGGAAAGTCCTTATCTGAGAAATTCAGCTCGCCCTCCTTTTCAGCCTGCCCTCATCTATAAACAGATTGCTAAAAAACTGCTTTGCCTGAGTGGCCTCCTGTACTATTGCGGGCGTACCCCACGCAGTTTCAAGGCAGTTTTTTATGGTGCAGGCAGATATCGGCATTATCGGTGGTAGCGGTCTTTATCAGATGGATGCCCTCACTGATGTAGAGGAGGTGACGATAGAGACTCCTTTTGGTCAGCCTTCGGATGCTTTGATTTGTGGCAAGTTGGACGGTACGCCAGTGGCGTTTTTGGCGCGTCATGGTCGAGGTCACCGGTTGATGCCAACGGAGTTGCCGTTCCGGGCCAATGTCTATGCGATGAAAAGCCTGGGGGTGAAGTATTTGATCTCGGCATCGGCGGTGGGCTCCCTCAAGGAAGAGGTGAAGCCGGTGGATATGGTGATCCCGGATCAATTTATTGATCGGACTAAGGAGCGGGTGGCGACATTTTTTGGGAATGGCATTGTGGCCCACATTGCCTTTGGAGATCCGGTATGTAAAAATCTGGCGGCAATCCTGGGGGATGCGGTTGAAAGTTTGGACTTAGATGGGGTGACGCTCCACCGTGGGGGCACCTATGTGTGTATGGAGGGGCCAGCCTTTTCGACTAAGGCAGAGTCAAATCTGTATCGCAGCTGGGAGGCTACTGTGATTGGTATGACTAACCTGACGGAGGCGAAGCTGGCGCGGGAGGCTGAGATGGCCTATGCCACTTTGGCAATGGCCACGGACTATGATTGTTGGCACCCGGACCATGACAGTGTGACGGTGGAAATGGTGATTGGTAATCTGCAAAAGAATGCGGTCAATGCGCAGTTGGTCATTCGGGATGTAGTACGTCGGTTAACAGCAAATCCGCCAGCGTCAGAAGCCCATTCAGCATTGAAATATGCAGTGATTACGCCGTTGGATATGGCTCCGGCAGAGACAAAGGATAAGTTGAAGCTGTTGTTGGAGAAGTATATATAGTCTGAGTGCTGTTGTTGATTAATGTTCAACAATAACAACAGTAAAAATGTGTTTTTGGATGCATGCTAGTTTGTCATCAACCGTAGTTAGATACCAGTCATTGCTTGCATTTGGTCATTTGTATAGTTTTGATGAAGCTGGTTAACCGTAGTTGATCTTTCGGACGCAACATCGCTAAAAGTTACATGTCGCTTTTCCCTGGCTCTGATGTTTGTCGTATAAGACGGACAGGATTCTTGTTTGACTGTTTTTGGTGAGTTTTTTCACCGTGTGCAGTGGATGGGCATCTTAGCAATGAGCCATAGCGCTCTCCTGACGCTTGTAGCTGGAACTCACCCCATGATGGATTCTTTACTGCCCAATGTCTTGGGTTTAGAGGAGGTATCTCAGTTAGATATAGGCTTTACTAGCAAGCCAGAGTGTTTGCCCAACGATGTTTCTAGCCCTCCAGGGCTCCCCTCTGCGCTATCTTTTCAGGAAGAGCGTGCAGCCTGTTTATTACAAAACGGTCGCTTTGAAAAAGGTTTGACCCATTGGGTAACCCTGGAGGGTACCGAGCAGATATCTCAGACAAATATCTATGTCGGTGAGGCAGCACTGTTCCTGTCAACGGCAGAGAGCGGGATTTACCAGGAGGTACCTGTCATGCCTGGCCAGATTTTACAGCTTATGAGCTATAGTCGTTCTACGTCTCAGGCCTACAGTTCTTTTGGTATGTCGTTTTTTGATAAGCGACGCCGTTTTTTATGCCGCAGTGATGTGGGTGCCATTGTTTCTGCCAAGTGGAATGATTATTGTGCTGTTGCGATCGCACCTACCCATGCAACCTATGTCCAAATCTGGGCTTACCAATGTTTTGACCATGGGGTTACCCATATAGATGGTTTTTCCCTCAGACAAATCTATCCCAAAGACTTACCCACTCGCCCGGTCAACCGGTTTAGATTAATCCACGCCCCCCTTGATCCAGCAGCCAATATATTTATATAGGCCCTGTTATATTGCCAGTGAACCAGAGTGTAAAGCCAAAGGTTTACCAATGGGTGCAAGAATGCCAAGATGGTGCAAGAATGCCAAGATATCGTTGGTCCCATTGGTAAGCCAGTGAGCTACTCATGGGACGTAAAGCGCTTCTGGAACCCATCATGACCGGTGAACTAGGTTATTCCCTCCCCCCAGCTGTCCGTCGAATTGCCAATAACTTTCGCCTGGTGGGCTGGCTCAGTTTCTGGGTGCAAATCGTCAGCGGCGTCATTGCCACCTTATTATTTGTCACATCCCTGCTGGGGTTACAGTCTGTCACTAACCGGGGCGGTGCTGAAAACGCAGCCGCTGGCGGTGGTTTTTTGTTGGCCGCATTGGGATTGGCTGCCGTCTATGTCGGTGCCTTTTGGGCGTTTCAATACACTCGATTTTCCCGTCGGCTTAAATCCAGCAATCCTGACCTGCGTCCCAAACCTAAAAACGCTGCCAAAATGGTGGCTACAGGCATGACCATTAGTGTCTTGGGCATGTTCTTTGGTTTGCTTGGTGCCGGTGGCGTCGTAGGGGCATTGATGCTAAAAGTTATTTCTCAACCCCAGTCCAACGTGGCGATTACCAACCCTACCCTGGCCGTTGAACCCCTGGATGTATTTCTGGTCCAGTCAACTGTCAATACATTAATCAGTCATTTTGCTGGCATTGTTGGCTCCCTATGGCTCTCTCGCACGATCAATAAACAGTCGTAAAGAGGAAAGAGTTCAGGAAACACTCCCAAAATTCATGTAGCAATCTGTAGGGATATTTCAAAACAGCCAATAGGCTGGCACATTTCCAGCTGCCATTTCCCATCATCTGGCTAAAGTGAAAATAGCTCCACTGTTCCTGGGAGAAAAACCATGCAAAAAGGTGCCTGTGACCGTATTTGGTTGCTTTACCTGCAAGGGCGACTATCTCCAGCTCAGCTTTTGGCACTTTGTAAGCTGTCTGAGGAGAACCGAGACCCTCATCGCGAGCCATCCACTGCAGCCTAAAGCATCGCATCAGCCTGCTCTAAAATAGGGATTCGTTGGGACGGACCTCAACGAATCCCTATTTTGATCGTTGATCGCTTCTATGAAACCATTGGCAGACCGAATCCCAGCGCCCACGTTGGTGATTTTGGCGGGGGTGACGGTACAGTTTGGCTCTGCCCTGGCCAAGTCGGTATTTGAGCTAGCGGGGCCCCTGGGGACCGTATTTTTGCGGGTGGCCCTATCGGCGGTGTTGTTTTTTATACTATGGCGACCGCGCTGGCAACATACCCGCACCCACTGGCCCATGGTGCTGGCCTATGGTGGAGTATTGGCCATTATGAATACTTCGTTTTATCTGGCAATTGATCGTATACCCCTGGGGATTGCCGTGGCGATTGAGTTTACGGGACCGTTAGGGCTGGCGGTGATCAAGTCACGCCGCTGGTTGGATTTACTATGGGTTACCCTGGCGGCAGGGGGGGTGCTACTGCTGGCACCGTTGCAGGGCAGTGGTTTAGACCCCATTGGCTTAGGGTTTGCCGGACTGTCGGCCCTGGCTTGGGCCGGTTATATTTTGCTGGCGGCGGCGACGGGGCAAGTGGTTCCGGGGCTGGAAGGACTGGCCTGGGCCATGGTATTTGGTACGGTGCTGCTTATGCCCATTGGCATTGGGTCAGCGGGCACGGCGCTGCTGGATATTCGGCTGCTGGCGATCGCAACCGCCGTAGCGGCCCTATCCTCCGCCACCTATGCCCTGGAGTTAGTGGCCCTGCGGCGGGTGCCGGTCAATGTGTTTGGTGTATTGCTTAGTGTGGAACCAATGCTGGCGGCAGCCTCTGGATTTTTGGTTTTAGGGGAAACGCTGACGATGCGATCTCTGATCGCCATTATTTTGATTTCCATCGCTGCCGCTGGAGCGGCACGGTATGGGGTATCGCTCGAAGAATCGCTTGAAGAATAAAAAGCCCCCGGCAAGTGTCGGGGGCTTTTTTTGAAACGGTGTGCCGTGCACACCCTACAAATTGTTGCTAAATCGAAGCGTTCATACAACGGCTTCGTTTAGTAATTCAGTAATGGCACGATGCTCAATGGGGGGCTCAGACATGACCTCTTGACGAGTGTCGGTGATCAGCCAATCCAGAGCAGCCTCTTGCATATCAATAGACGCGCCCGTCTTATCCACGCAATAGCGACCAAATACCAGCTTGTCAATTAGACGAACACCAGGGCCGATGCGAGAGTATTCAAAGATGACACTCTTGTTCACCTCAGCACCGCTACAGATGCAGCAGTTAGGACCAATCATACTGGGGCCCACGATAGTGGTCCCATCCTCAATTTCCGCCATGCCGCCAATGTAGACCGGACCTTCAATATTGATCTTGTCCCAGTTGGCCTTAACATTTAAGCCAGTGAAGACACCGGGTTTTACTTCCTGGCCAGGGATACTAACGCCTTTGACCTGACCCGTGAGGACATCCTGAATGGCCTGCCAGTAGTCAGGCACCTTACCAATGTCCACCCACTCAAAGTCCATAGTGATACCGTAGAACTCTTCGTTGGCCTCTACCAGCTTAGGGAACAGGTCGCCACCGATGTCAAATTCTTGCCCAGAGGGGATGTAATTAAAGATTTCAGGTTCAAAGATATAGATACCGGTGTTGATATCGGTACTGAGAGCCTCCTCAACTTTAGGCTTTTCCTGGAAAGACTTAATGCGACCAGTGTCATCGGTAACCACTACACCGTAGCTAGGCACCTGCTTTAGGGGCACGGATTTCATGACAATGGTGGCAATGGAGCCTTTCTCCTTATGACGGCGGACAGCTTCCGTCAGGTCCAGGTCAATCAGGGCATCGCCGCAAAGGACCACAAACGTATCATCAAAAAACGGTGAAAAGTCCTGAATTTTGCGCATGCCACCGGCTGAACCTAGGGCATCACCCACCAATTCACCATTGGTAATACGACCTTCAAAGGAATAGGCTAGTTCAACACCAAACCGCTGACCGTCTCTAAAGTATCCTTCAATTTCATTAGCGAGGTGGCTGACGTTAGCCACAACCTGGGTAAACCCGTGATGCTTTAGTAATTCTAATAAAAACTCCATCACTGGCTTCTGCAGGATGGGGATCATCGGCTTTGGAATGGTGTAGGTAATCGGACGTACACGAGTGCCTTTCCCTGCGGCCAAGATCATGGCTTTCATAAATGCTCTCTCTATTCCTTAATTAACAGCTAAGAGGTAAAAATAAACAGTCTTTTCCAGGGCTCGCAGTAATGACATTACTGATTCCATCAGCAAGCAGCTACTGAAACCAACAACAACGGCATCAAGCGCATGGCTCTGGAACTATTAGTTGACAAGAGCTATCTCACGGCAAATTTTAGATTTACCTAAATTTAGACCGTACCTAAAACTCACCTTACCGAAAACGCTGGCACTAACCAAAAATTTAGAAGCTTGGCAACGTAAAGATGTTAGCAAGGGCGTTTACAGTATACCCACGCATATCTAGGGTCTTCATTGTTGCCTCATAGACATCAGGGCAAATATTGATTTTTGTATATTTGTATCGACATCAGACACCAAATAAATATTCTTAATTACGTACGTCCTGGAAAGCTTAATCTGTTCTCAACGTATTTGTACCCTTTAGCTACTGACGTATCAACGCTAAAAATTCAGGGTTGCGACAGTGGAGGGCTTGTCAGGTTTAGCTACGTTTAATCAGGCAACGCATAGCTGGGCACATCGGCCAGGGAAGCTTCATTTAGCTGTCTGACCTTGAGATCACGGTAAAAACGATCCTGGGCCAGTTCGACTTTGGATTGAGACGATAAAAAGAGCAGCCCCCAGAACACGCCTACTTTTTCGTGACGGTAGTCTTCTTCGGTCAGTTCTTGGGTGATGGGCCCCCCTAGGACATCGGGGCGAAAATGGGCCCAATGCTCCAGCAGTCGCTCAAAATCCATCCATTCGATCGCACTTTCTAGCTCTTCCCAGTAGTGGTCTAAAAACGAGGAAAGGGCTTCAGCAATTTCTGATAGGTTTTCCTGGTGGGCTAGCTGAGCAATGGTGCTGATGGCCTTGCGTTTAGAGTGGGGTTTGGCCCCGCGATGGCGATTGCGGGGAGTGGGGTTGGCCATGGCCACTGCCATCATTTCTAGCTGGGCAATCAGCTCCTGCAGAGTGACCTGGCGTTTCTCGGGGGGGCTGGCTACGGCCCGACGATGGATATAGTGCTCAAGATTTCGAGGCAGACGTTTGGCATAGCCCTGGGGCTCAAATGCGGCGTCGGGGTCTTCAAATTCAACGACTTCTTCTTCTTCGATTTCGGTGCGGATCAGGGTATCGGCTTTGAGCAACACCAGCATCGATGCATATAGAAAGGCCTGTCCTGATTCTGACAGATTTTTTTCGTAGGGGGAGCGACCGTTGGTTTCCGTAGGGATCTGCTCTTTAAGGCTTTTGAGAAAACGATCAACTACGTCAATGACGTTGACATCCCACGGATCAATTTCACCGCGTTCAGAAAGATCGATTAGAAATGCGATCGCACGTTGAGCTAAAGAATTAGCCATACACACACACAGAGTGTAAAAGACTGCCAAACGCTATATATAGCGTGAACAAATGCACTATAGCTTAGAAGAATTCAAAAATCAAAAGAAACTGTCAAATTCAGTTACAAAGCCCCATATAGGAACTTTAAGTTAGGCCAGAAACCAATGAAAAATCACTGTCGAACAAATGTTCTAAAAGCACTAGGGTTAGGGGGAAGATTACTTCTGTGGCCAATAAAAACGCGACCCTGGGGGCTACCCTCGGATCACGTCCTCTTATACCTCAATAGGTCTAAAGCTATAGAACTTTAAAGCTAAAACTTTGCTAACTAAGGCCAGTGGTCTATGATCAATGCCCGCAAACCGCTATCAATCCCCTAAGCTACGGCCTCTTCTGTGTCTGTAGCCTTGGCAGATCCGGGTAGCATCGGTTGCAGATCTTCTAACTCCACCCGATAGCGTTCCACGTCTTCTTCAAGCTGCTGGATGCGCATTTCTCGCTGCTGAACTTGAGGATTGACATTAAAGTAGCCCTGCAACTGTACCCAAACGCTAAATACCCAAGCCAGTACAGCGCCCACTCCCAGAGAAATCATTAGCTCGATACACAGCGGGGCTTCAATATTCAGCCCCCGCACGACGTGAATAGTGGCAGGGTCAGTATTCTCAATGCCAAACAGTACAAGCGCTAAGCAAATGACAAAGATGACGACAAAGTTAATCTGCCGCATGATAGTCACCTCTAAATCTTAGTGAAACAGCTACAGGCTACTACAGGAAGGTAGTGATTGAGCCAAGTTTTTTATTTATTGAAAGAGTTCGATACTGAGGTCGGAAGTCGGAATTTGCCCTTCAACACTCCATGCCTGATGCCGTAACCGGCAGCGCAAAGTAATATAATCCCCACCGCTCCAATCCCAATGGGGCTGGGTACCCAAAATTCTGTATCAATCCTATTGATCTGGCCTGGTTGTAATGGCCAGCGGGCTGTATCCCCCAGGGCACCTACTTGAAAACTTAAATCCAGGGTACGCCAGCGGTCTAAGGCCCCACCATCGCCGATGGCGGTATCTGCCTGGAGGCCACTGAGGTCAATGTCGGCATGGAGGTGATTACGCAGCGCCACCCCCCAATTTTCTTGGGTGAGATCCAAATGGGCCAATAGCGGTGGTGCGCCAGGGACCTGGGTCATCAGCCCATCTTTGGCAAACAGCTGATTAAACGTTTGCACCAGGTCCGCACCATTATTAAAATCAATCTGCACTTGGAGGGTGCCATCATCTAAGGCTGTAGCTTTGCCTGAAAAGGCTTTTGCTTCTTCGATAAAGACCTGGAGCCACTGCTGGCGCACTTCGCTATTTAGGGCCACAAACCGTTCGTCTAGATGCAGGGTCTGTACTAGAACGCCGTGGGTCTGGCTATCAAACTGAATGCCCAACTGATAGTCAACACAGCCGCTCAGGCATAGGGACAAAGCGATAGTTATGAATAGTCGCAATAATTTTCTAGGTAAATAGCGCTCCGTTATCCAGGCCCCCAAACCCCCAATCCTGGGGACTTTGAGTCTTGTACCCCCCAGGATTGGGGAACCCCCATTATCCCTAGTTGAGACAATAGAATTACTTCCATTAGGGTAGCCTTCAGTGGATATAGTCTTTTCGAGAAAATACCTCAACTGAACCACCACAGGCCTCCCACTAGCAGTGCGGAGCCGATCAGGGCGGCCCAGACAAAGCCGTTATCTTCTGTATTCACTTCACTCAGGGGTAACGGTGGCGGGGGTGGCTTGGGCGGACGGGGTTTGGTCGGGCGGTTTTGCCAGGGTTTTTTCTCGCTATCCTCTAGCGTCGCCAGGTCCGGAATTTTGGTCAGCCATTCTTCTTTGGCCTCTAGTTTTGGGGCCTTAATAATATAGAGCAGCCGTTTGCTTTGCTTTCTAACATCCAGATTTGGATGCTGCGCCAGTTTGCCACACAGTTCTATCGCTTCCTGCCGCCGATCGGTGGCGGCCAATGCATTCACCAGCCAGAGTTTTAGCTCCCCATCTAAGGAAATACTGGGCTTTTCGGCGATTCCCTGTTCAAAGGCTTTGACAGCATCGGCATAACGGCCTCGCTCAAAGGCCTGCTGCCCCAATAAATAAGCTTGTTTAGCGGCGTCGGACATGGCCTCATATATTTGATGCTTGATTATTTTACGGTGTTTTTTCTCTACCTGGATGGAGAGGGATAATGGGGTATCGGCACAAAGCGAGACGATTTCCCAAGGGAAAAATTCGGAATTTAGTCTTGGGCTAGATTTTCCAGCTTAAGTTGATGCCGGGATAATGGTTTGTCGGTCCCCTGTTCTATTCCGCTAGAGATGATCTCTTCCCTTCGTAAAAACGCTATTCTCTTTTGTCTGGTGATGGTCGTGCTGCTGGTAGTTCAGGGGGCTAATCCGTGGGTATGGCTAGTGGTTTTAGGAAGTGTCATTGGTCTGGTGTGGTGGGAGATCCAGTCGCCAGAACGAGATATGAATAGGGCTATGCAGTATTTAGAATCGGGGGATTATAATGGCACGATCGCAATATTTTCCCAGGTACTGCGTAATCACCCCAACTATGCAGAGGGCTACACTCAACGGAGCAAGGCGCGCTACTTTTCGGGAGATTTGGAGGGAGCAAAAGCAGATTGCGATCGCGCCATTAGTTTGGATGCTAGTCAAACAGACGCTTATCTGGGTCGGGCGTTGATTTTGATAGATCAGGGAGACTATGAGCAATCCCTGGTGGATCTAAATGCAGGGGTACAGCGGGTAGATGCCTTGCCGGAAACCACTCAGCAGGGGTATGCCAAAATCTACGTGTCTCGGGCTGTTGTGCGTAATCTTTTGGGCGATGGAGCCGGAGCCTTAGTCGATAGCGATCGCACCCTGGCGCTGATGCCTGACTATATCGATGCCTATCGTGCCCGTGGCGATGCCCATCGTCTGCTTAAAAACTTTGAACTAGCCATTGCCGACTATACCTACGGGTTACAACAATCGTCTCAATGGAGTGATTTTGAAGTGGCGATTGTTTACTTAAACCGAGGACGGGCGTATCAGGGGTTAGGTCGCTACGACGAGGCCATGGCCAACTATACCCAGGCAATGGAGGTGCATAGCCAACTGTCAGACGCCTTTACCTATCGCGGTATGATGCACATCTACCGCAACAACTTTGAGGAAGGCCTCAAAGATTTTCTTCACTGTACTCAGATCGCCCCGTCATGGGCCTCTTATTACAATCAAGCTGTTATACAAAATCTTATTGGCCGCCTGGATGAGGCCCTGGCCAGCTTAAACGAATGTCTCACCTTGGACGAGGCCATTCATGAAGCCTATTATTTTCGGGGTAATCTGCACTATCAGGCCGATAACAAATCCCAAGCAGCGACTGATTTTCAGAAGGCCCTGGCCCTGGAGTCTGAAACGAATAAGAGAGATATTGATCCAGAGGATCAGCATGGTTTTTATCAACGGGGGTTGGCCAGGCACCACATGGGTAATCGAGACCAGGCCCTAATAGATTTACATCAGGCGGCCCAAATCGCACAACAACATCGGGATCAGGGTTTCTATAAACGGGTAATGAGTACCCTAAACCAGGTTCAAAATAGTCATAAATTTTGACCACACAGCTTGAAAAACGACCGCAACCGCCCTAATAGCATGGGCATATCGCCAATCCCAGTCAACAACGATTCACTAACTTCGCCATTAGTGGCCAAACGATAAAACTTCCACCCTTCTCCATTGGTGACAATGCCATAGCTGTCAATATCTCGACCGATCTGATGGTTATTCCACCGACAGGCCGCCATTTCCACCAAACACTGGGCCGCACCTTGCTCAAAGTCATCTTTTTTCGCCTCAATCACACATACAAACGGTGCCTCTAGGTAAGCCCGCCGTTCTGCAATTAAATAATCTGCATTACCACAAACGTCTTTCCCTTCAAGGTAGGCTCCTTTCCATACTTTAAGCTGAGGAATTTCTTCTAAACCCTCTTCACAAATTGCATCAATTAGAAGAGTTTTAGATATCTCCAAACTTTCTAAGTCGAAACGCTGTAGTCGATCCAAACGCTGTTGGAAAAAGTCACTGATGGGTACTGGTTTAGCCTCTAATTGCCAGCGTTTTAATTCAGTAATTCCTAAATACTTGACGGCATCTTTATAGGAAAAACTAGAGAAGCTTTTTTTACGATTCTGGGTGGTTGAGGTCATGGATGATGCTTAAGCAAGGCATTTAAGGCTAAGCAAATTTTAGATAGAAACTATTGTGATTGCCATTAAAAAATATAGGGGCGTTGTATGCAACGCCCCTATATTTAATGAGTTACTAATGTTACTAACAACTGAAACGCTACGCCCCAACCGCTTCCTTCGCAGCGTAGATGACTTCTGCTGTGATCTCCGTATGGCCTTGCTCACGGGCAAACTTTTCAGTATTGCGCTTCACCTTATTTCTTACAAAGCCAGGCACACGCTTTAACTCAGTAAGACCGTCGGGAGTCCAGTTGAGGTCAGCATCGGCAGACAATGTCTGGGTGATGGCTTCTTTGGTGTCGTGACCACCAAAGATTTCCAGTAGATGGTCCTCCATACCAAGAGTAAAGGAATTGTAGATCAGGTCTACTAGTTGGTTAGCCCCTTCATAGCCGAGGAAGGGGCGATAGCCGACGGGGAAGTTTTGCACATGAATGGGGGCGGCGATCACACCGCAGGGAATGTTCAACCGTTTGCCTACGTGGCGTTCCATTTGGGTGCCAAAGATGGCGGCGGGTTCTAGTTTGGCGATTTTGTCTGCGATCGCGCCGTTATCTTCACTGATCAGCACCTCATCACAGTAGCCCTCCACCTCCTGACGGAACCAGGCCTCGTCATACTTACAGTAGGTGCCCGCCAGCACCACTTTGAGTCCCATTTCCCGAGACAGCACTTTGGTGAGGGCGGCGGCATGGGTATTATCACCAAATACTACACAGCGCTTACCCGTCAGATTTTGACAGTCAATGGAGCGTGAAAACCAGGCTGCCTGAGACGCAAACCGGGTTTGGTCATCAATAAACCGATCATAGTTAGCATCCACCCCTCGCTCATTTAACAGCTTTTGGATAGCGCGAATACAGCGGGCTGTTTCTACCACACCCATGGGGGTGATATCTACATAGGGCATGGCAAACTCTCGCTGCAGATATTCCGCCGTTAGCGAGCCAATCTCCCGATAGGGGATCAGGTTAAACCAGGCCCTGGGTAGGTTTTTAAGGTCATGGACTGATGCCCCTTCTGGGATTACGGCATTCACCTCAATGCCCAGGTCCGCCATCAGCCGTTTTAGCTCGGTGATGTCATGGTTGTTGTGAAACCCAAGGGTGGTGATGCCGATAATATTAACCGAGGGCTTTTCAGTTCTACCCTCGGGAATGGTGCCTTGCTTAGCCGCTTTCTTAAGATAAAATTCAACAATCTGTTGCAGCGTTCGGTCAGCCGCCTGTAGCTCATTGGCACGATAGTGGTTGACATCCGCCAGCATGACATCGCCATCGGCATCTATCTGTGCCCGTTCAACAAAGTTGGCCAGATCCTCTTGTAAAATGCTGGAGGTGCATGTGGGCGTAAGAACAATCAGGTCAGGATGCTCTTCCTTATCTTTGCGGGTAATATTATCAACAACTTTTTCCTGGGAGCCACGGGCCAACACATGGCGATCAACAACGCTGGTGGTCACCGGAGTAAAATCTCGCTCCCGAGAAAGCATGGAACGCATGACGTTAAAGTAGTCGTCCCCTAAAGGGGCATGCATGATTGCATGGACATTCTTAAATGAGCTGGCTATGCGCAGGGTGCCAATGTGGGCAGGACCTGCATACATCCAATAGGCCAGTTTCATAAAAAGCGCTCCACGAAAAAAGATCTGGGGTAGGTTAGGGTTATGGCCCGATATCTGGGACAACCCAGCCTTCAGAATATGGGAGTCCTTTGGTCGGCATCGTCATCACTCAACGATTCGCAATGCTTTGTAAGAATGGGTCACAGTTGCCGGAGTGTTTGATTCAAACCGTAGGGTGGGTTGATCCCTCGAAACCCAACATCTGGATACCCAAAAACAAAGGGTTGCAAGGGCGAAAACCGCAGGTTAGGTTCCAACCGAAACCCAAGCTTTAGATAAAGTCCTGCATGAAGCAACATTTTTGTTTGATGAAACCTGCAAGCATCAGTCATGGACATTGGATATAACAGATTTTTAGATTGTCAAAAGAATTTCAACTCAAAATCCACAATCCTATGGCAGAAGCTCCCCATCATGCGTCATTAACTCAATTTTCACAAATTAACACCCATAACTTCATTTATGTCATCCCGACTGTTCTGGAACCGCATCGATCCCGTGTGGAGTACTCCTTAACAAAATCATTTAGTGTTCCTTTAGGAGGCCACCATGCGGTCTGTAATTAGTAGTCTAGGTTTAATGGGTGTACTGCTAGGATTGGCCATGCCCGTGTCAGCCGAGGTGCTGCTACAGGCCGGAGCTACCGAAGCCAAACTGGTGACAGCGGAGTCTCATCGGACATTGCGTCATCAGCTGACGGCCGAGGCGGGCCAAACTATCGCGATTCGGCTTAAGCTGGCCAACAACAATCCTGATATTGTTAGCCGCATTGCTGTGTATGAAGCAGGCAAATATACGTCCCTGAATGTGGACAATCAGGTGAGCTACCGCATCGTTGATCCGACGGAAAAGTCTCAGATCAGTCATCTAATTGTACTGACGCTGCCGGGCGACAGTGGTCAAGTTAACTATGAAATCGAACCGCTGTTTGACTACGATACGTCGCCTGAATTTGGTATGGAAAATACCACCACGGCTACGACGGCGATACCATCAACGGTGCGCTATCGGATGACGGTAGAAACGGCGACCGTCTCCCAGAAGCTGTTGCTAGAGGCTCAAGCACAGCAGGCTCAAGCAGAGTTTGAATCAGCCGTGTCACTTTATACCCGCGCCATCAACCTTAATCCTGACATTGCTGACTTCTATGCGCAGCGGGGCCGTGCCTATCTGGCGTTGAGTGAGACCTCCGAGGCGTCCCCCACGGTACAGCAGGCGATGGTGACGGATTGGGAAACAGCGGTACAGCTCTATGAGCAAGTGGGCCATGGCACAGCAGCCAATGCATTGCGTTCTCAACTGAGTCAGTTTGTTGCCCAGGGTGAATAGCCATCACTCACCGATAAAGAAATACAGCAGGAGTTAACCAAGGGTGTGTCTATTAGGCACAATACGGTTAATTCCTGTTTTAGTTTTTATCGTCGTGGTGAATGTGATGAAGTTGGTGCGGGCCGGACTGGTCAAACAGCCAGGCATGGGACAGTGGGCGTTGGGCAGCTTAACGCTGGCGGCGTTGACAGTGGCTAGTCTGGTGGGCGTAAGATGCCCCAGTGTGGCGGCGGTTTCCTCTGGTCTGGTGGCTGAGGCACCAATTCAGGTCCAGGTGGCCCAGGCCGATGTGCCAGGCGGGGCTGAGCTGGATGCGGAGGGATTTGAGCTTTATACCCAGGGGCGCTTTCAAGAAGCGCTGGTGGTGTGGGAACGTCTGTTGGAACTACGGCAACAGACGCTGAGCCCTGACGATCTGTTAGTTGCCACTGCTCTAAATGGGGTGGCCGAGGTGAATCGGGTGCTGGGTAATTTTGATGTGGCCGAACCTCTCTACCGGCGGGCATTAGTCATCTACGGTGAGAGATTGCCTGAGGACCATCCTTATGTGGCTACCACCTTAAATAATTTGGGGTTGGTGTATGTGCAATTGGGGCGGTTTACCGATGCAGAACCGTACTTGCAGCGTGCGATCGCAATCCAAGAAAAAACTGGAGAAACCGCGCTTTTAGCCCGAGGCTATAACAATCTGGGGGAACTGTACCGCAACCAAGGACGCTACAGTCAGGCAGTGGACTACTTTCAGCAGGCGATTGACCAGGCGATTCTAGTCAGCGGTCCCGATTCGCCAGATGTGGGCTTGGCTAGTAGCAACCTGGGGCTGGCGGAACAACAGCGGGGCAACTTTGGCGTTGCCGAAGAGTTATTTCAACGGGCAATTGACATTTATCGAGGCACCTTTGGTGACACCCATCCCAATATAGCCCTGGCGCTGATAAATCTGGGTACTGTACACCAGTCCCAAAGCCGCTATAACGATGCCGAAGGACTATACCAGGAGGCCCTGACGATCCAGGTAAAGGCCTATGGAGAACAGCATCCAGAAATACTTCATACTCTGGGCAGTTTTGGCACCTTGTATCAGCTGCAGGGGCTGTATGAGAAAGCAGAAAATTATTATCAGCAGGGGCTAACACTGTCACAACAGATTTATGGTCAAGAGTCCCTAGCCATGGCTGGGCTATTAAACCGACTGGGAGACCTGTATCGTCTGGCGGGTCGGTTTGAAGAGGCTGAATCCATCGGGTTTAAGGCCCTTAACCTGCAGGCCAAACTGTTGGGAGAGAGCCATCCAGAATATGCCGGCACCCTCAACAATCTGGGATTGGTTTATACGGCCCAGGGACGCTATGGCGATGCCGCGCCCAAACTAGAACAGGCCGTCTCTGTAATAGAAAATGCCCTGGGGCCAAATCATCCCAGCTTAGGCTTGATCTTAAACAACTGGGCAGAACTGTATCGTCATCAGGGAAATTATGACGCGGCGATCCCCCTCTATGAGCGAGCCTTAACTATTCAGGTTGAGGCCCTGCACCCGCTGCATCCCGAGCTAGCTACCACCCTCAACAATATGGCGCTGATGGCCTACAGTGTGGGGGAATATGACCTGGCAATTGAATGGCAGTCGGCGGCATTGGCCAGTTTTGAAGCTAATTTTGGAGGCGAGCACCCCCATGTGGGCTTAATGCTCAACAACCTGGGAGAGGCTCACCGTATCCGGGGGGATTTACCAGCAGCCACAACCTATTTAGAACAAGCTCTGGTAGTGCAGCGCAAGGTATTTCCTAGCGGTCATCCAGAGACGGGATTGACCCTCAACAATCTAGGATTAATCAGCACTAAACGCAAGCAGTATGACCAGGCTGAGGCCTATTTACTAGAGGCTTTGGAGATTACTAAAACCACCCTGGGAGAAAAACATCCTCGACTGGTTTTGTTGTTAAATAATCTAGCTCGTTTGTATTACGCCCAGGGTAGGCCGCAGCAGGCAGTGCCCTATTTAAAGCAATCCCTGGAGGTGGAGAATTATAATCTCAATCTGGTACTGTCCACCGGGTCGGAAACGGCAAAGTCTGCCTTTATTGGTACGCTGCCTGTTCTAGATGATTATGTCTCGTTTCATCTCGATGCAAAGACGGCTGCACCTGGAATTGAAGCAGTGGCGTTTCAGGCGATTTTGCAACGCAAGGGCCGGGTATTAGAGGCGGTAACCGATGGTTTGCAGGCCCTGCGGCAAGGGTTGGAGTCCAAAGATCAGGATCTGTTAGATCAATGGGGAGCTGTGCGATCGCAGCTGGCCAACTTAGTCGTTAGTGGGATTGGCAGCCTGTCTCCAGCAGACTACCAGGCCAAAATTGACGCCCTAGAATTTGAGTCCAAACAGTTGGAAACCACACTGGGAAATCGCAGTAGTCAGTTTCGCAGTGTTTCCCAGGAGATTTCACTAACTAATATTCAGCAACAGATTCCTGGCAATGGAGCCCTGGTGGAGTTTATTGCCTATGTTCCCAGATTTCTAGATGATCAAGGAGAGCAGACCTATGGAGCTTTGCGCTACGCTGCCTATATTCTCAATCCCTCAGGCGAGATTGTCTGGCGTGACCTGGGAGATGCTGCGACGATTGACACCACACTGACAGAATTTAGACAACTGTTGCAAACCCGCAGCCAGCGCCTCAAGCCAGTGGCTCGCCGTCTCCATGAGCAGCTATTTGCCCCCTTGACACCAGCACTCACAGGAGTGGACCATCTGCTATTAGCTCCAGACGGTCAGCTAAATCTGATCCCCTTTGCCGCACTGGTCGATGATGCAGGCAACTATCTGTTAGAGGCATATCAAATCACATACCTCACCTCGGGGCGCGATCTGCTGCGGCTAGAGAGTGCGGTAGCCAGCCGTCAGCCCCCCGTCTTGATTGCCAACCCTAACTACGATACAGCTACACAGACAGTCGCATCGGTCTCAACTCGCGGTAGCGGGGAACGGGCAGCGGATCTAAGTAGTCTCACGTTTGGACCGTTAGAAGGAACAGCCGTAGAAGCCTCAGAAATCTCTCAACAGCTGCAGGAAGTAACCGTGCTGACCGGCAGTGAGGCCACAGAAAATGTGTTGAAAAATGTGAAAGGGCCGCAGATTTTACACATCGCTACCCATGGTTTTTTCTTAAAAGATCGAGTGGCAACGGCTCCTGACCCCAGTCGTCAAACTTTTCGCGGCGTTGATGCTGCCAACGTCTCAGTGAGTGATCCACTATTGCGGTCCGGGCTAGCATTAGCCGGGTTTAATCAGCGTAGCAGCGGGTCTGAGGATGGTGTTCTCACCGCATTAGAGGCTGCTAATTTGGATCTAAATGGGACTCAGCTGGTGGTTTTGTCTGCCTGTGAGACTGGGGTGGGCGAGGTGCGCAATGGCTCCGGCGTCTATGGATTGCGACGGGCATTTGTCATGGCGGGGGCACAAACCCAGATCCTGAGCCTGTGGCGGGTGAGTGACCTGGCGACCAAAGATTTAATGGTGGGGTATTACCAGCAGCTTCAGGCAAATCGAGGACGTAGTGAAGCATTACGGCAGATTCAGCTGGCAATGCTAGAAGGGGAGTATGCCCATCCCTATTATTGGGCAGCATTTATCCCTTCTGGAGATTGGACCCCGATGAAATAATCGTTTATTCAACAACCCTGGTTTGGATAAATCCATAATTGCCTGAGGTAAATCGCACATGAATCCAGGGCTCTCCACTGTTTGCCAAAATAAACTGTTGCAACACAATCATTCTCACAGGAGGAGCCACTGTTGACGTTTCTCCATAGCCTGGGGCGATCCAGACATTAGTCGATTGTCGCAGCTCGGCCAGTTGATAAACTGTGCGCAGATCTTCGATCTCATCCTGGAAAAACTGTCGAAATTCATAGGCCTCGTGACAATCTGTCTGCATTGTCGAATCGATGATGGCGGCACATCCTTCAGCCGTAGGAGTGAATAGGTCTTGGGCTTGGGCGGTTTTGCCCTTAAAGGGAACAGCTAACAGAGCGGCTAAAGTAGCCAGAAGAAAAATTCTCATCGGGGCTAAGAAATCTGTTATGAGACAACTACAGTGACCAGGAAATTGGTTCAAGGCCATTTTTTTGTAAATATGCATTGGCCTTTGAAAAATGCCCATTACCAAAGAATCCCCGATGGGCAGAGAGTGGAGAAGGATGGGGTGACTTAAGCACTAAATGCCGTTCACGGTCAATATACTTTCCCTTTTGCTGTGCATAACTGCCCCACAGCAGAAACACTAAATTTTCTCGTTGTTCGTTTAGTTTACTGATGATGGTATCAGTAAACTGCTCCCAGCCTTTGCCCTTATGGGAAGCAGCCTTATGTTTTTCCACTGTTAGTACGCTGTTAAGCAGCAATACCCCCTGGTCAGCCCAGCTTTGCAGACAGCCATGTTTGGGTAGTGTAATTTCCAAATCCTGTTCAATTTCTTTGAAAATATTGACCAGTGAAGGCGGTGGAGCCACCCCCTCTGGGACAGAAAAGCACAAACCATGGGCCTGGCCCGGTCCGTGATATGGATCTTGCCCGAGAATCACCACTTTGACCTGGTCAAATGGAGTGCTATTCATAGCATTAAAAATCAGCGAGCCACGAGGATAAATAGTTTTGCCAGCCGCCTTTTCTGCCTTTAAGAATTTTTTGAGGTCGTGCATATAAGGAGTGGCAAACACATTTTCCAGCACCGCTTTCCAGCTGGGTTCAAGTTTGATAGTGCTGGTAGAAGGAGGGGAGGGATCTGTAGTCATAATTGCTCCTCTGATAGTGCGTCCATCCATCCACAGTTCTGAGTGGATACCGGTAGTTGACCTTGCTCCATTATGAAACAATCAGGCAGCAGCAGATAGCGTTTCTCAAACGCGTTGAATACACCCAGGAATGCTACGAGTTTATGTGTGCTGCCACTCACACCCCCTATTCACTGCCCTCACCCAAATCTTTAGAGTTAATGGTCCATTAGAATAGGGCTGTTGAGGCTGGATATGATCATAATTATGAAGAGTTTAATATTGTTATCTACGCTACTAAGCACCCTGCTGCTATTGGGAGGTGGACAAGTATCTGAACCCATGGCAGTTAGGGAGAAAGAGATGACTGGTGTTGATAGTTTAATGGAAGACTATCAGTGGGAAAATCGTGTGGTTTTAGTGTTTGCACCAGACAGTGATGATGCCCTGCTTACCGAACAAATCGCTAATTTTTCCGGCATGGGGGCAGGGTTCAGTTCCCGCGATTTGATAGTTGTGAAAATAGTTAGCGAAGAAGCCATATCCTTGAACGGTAAGGTAGATACTAACCTGGCCAGTCAGCCTTTCTATGAGCATTTCTCTGTTCAAAAGGCTGATTTCACAGTGATGCTTGTTGGTAAGGATGGCACCATAAAATTGAGACAAAATCAGCCAGTCACCTCTCAGAGATTGTTTTCTGTAATAGATGCAATGCCAATGCGTCAAAGAGAGATGCGTGAAAGAGGTCGCTAGTTTTAATTGAGTTGGCCATCAGTCAGTTTGAGAATACGATCTCCCAAGTGGAAATATCGATCGTCATGGCTAATGACTAAGATGGTTTTACCTTTTTCTTTTAGTTCTGGTAAAAACTGGGTATAAAACACATCCTTAAAGATGGGATCTTGATTAGAGGCCCATTCATCAAAAATATAAAATGGGCGATCTTCTAGATAGGCAACCAGCAGTGCTAGTCGCTGCCGCTGTCCCCTGGATAAGGCTGTGGTAGAAAAGCGCCCATCTTTTACCTTGAGTTTGTGGTGAAGATGTAGCTTAGATAAGTAGTCGTTTAGCTGAGTATCAATGTCTTGTTGGTTAAACCCGAGTAAATCGTTAAACAGGTGAAAATCTGTAAAAATAGCTGAAAATAGCTGGTTGTATTGGGCTCGATTGCGATCGCAAATGGTTGTCCCATCCAGGTGAATCTCCCCTGATTCCTGCGCATACAGGCCGGTAATAAGTTTCGCCAATGTGGTCTTTCCACTACCATTGCCCCCTACCAAAAAGACCAGTTCCCCTGGCTTAAACTCAATATTAATGGGGCCTAGGGTAAACACACTATCCTCTCGTTCACGATAATAGCGATGGGTCACATTCACCAGAGTTAAGGACTGCCATTCAAGGGGAAAATCACTACTATCAGATATGTCTGTCGATGTCTCGGCGGCTAGATCTAGGCCGACAGCCTCAACCTTTTGCAGAGCCACAGCTGCCTCAGATAAATCAGGGAGTGCATCAATGACCGATAATAGAGAACTCCGCATATATAACAATGCCAAAACATATCCAGTGAGGATGCCTGGCTGCAAAGGAAGATACCGTGGCAACAAAAATAAAATTAAGCCAACCACCATTAAAATTAAGAAGCGACCCCAGGCACTAATTACCGCGTAGGCCACATCCCAGATAAACATGTAGTGCTGCACCGATTTTGCTGTGGAGCCTAAAACCTGGGTTAAAAATGCCTGACGACGATTTTGATTGAGTTTGAGTTCTTTAATACCGTCTGTGAGATCTGCAAAATTATCGTATAGATGGTCAAGTTTATCTCTCCCAGTGATTAGGATGTCTTGCTCACGACTAACCAGTAACTGATAGGAGAGTCCACCGATCAACAGAAATATAAATGTACCGATAAAGGCCTGCCAGGATAGCCAAAGCAAGTAGCCACAACACACCAGCGACGTAACTAAATTAATAATCAGCGGCACTAGCTCGGTTGCCGTATCGCTGATGTTGTCAATATCTTCGGTAAATAGTGCTAACAGAGATGAACTGCCAATGTCTTCAAGTTTGCGCAGTGGAGCTTGGGTAATGGCATTGGCTAGACGACTTTGGAGGTCAAGCAGAACTTTTCGATAGAGATGGGCAATTACAATGTTGGCTGCGATCGCACTCATTAATGTCAAGGCCACTAACAATGCAAACATGAGACCTAGCTGATCAGCCCCACCGTCTGAACTCTCGACAGCATCTAGCGCGCGGTGGATAAGGGTAATTAAACCACCACTAAAAAGACCGCTCAACAACGCCGTTAACATTGCCAAAATGGTTAAGCCAGGGGCATTCTTAATGACAAATAAGAACATTTTCATAGTTTGTCCCAGCCCTTCAAACCCCAGCTGCTCATGATGTTTTATCCAAAAGCTGCTTCATAATGCAAGCCAGTTGCTCTACATGGGGCTCTTGAAATATACCAATGTGGGTTCCTGGCACATCATGATAGTTGACTCCTCCCAGCGCATAACGTCCCCAGCCATAATCTGGTTCATGTTTGTTCCACATAAAAGAGCCATCACCAATGGCTCGTAATAACGTCAAGGAGCCGTCATAGGTTTGGGGAATATACTCTTCAAGGGCGTCTAGATTCGCTTCCCAAACAGTTTCCCAAACACGCATAGCATGGGAGCTCCGTCTGGGCAGTGTCCCTGTTGCACGGTAAAACTCGACTGCAGAGTCTATGGTAAACAACTTGAGTATTCTCAAACTTAAGCGTTTCCAGGTGTCTGCTAATCCATATTTAGGAATATAGCGAAACGCATTGATCATCCGCTGATGTAGAGGCAGTGGCCATGTAAAGTCATCAAAGCCTCCCGTATCAAATAGAACAAGGAGTTCCGTCGTTTGCCCCAGGGTACGAAGTTGTTGAGCCATTTCAAAGGCAACAATGCCACCGAGGCTGGTTCCCCCGATCCGATAAGGCCCTTCAGGTTGTATCTTGCGCATTGCTTCTACATAGCAAGCAGCCATTTCTTTAATGTCCTGATGGGGCATATCGGGATAATCATTGCCTCGAGCCCGGAGCGCATAGAAGGGCTGATCCTGACCCAAATATTCAGCCAATAATTGATAAAACAACACCTCGCCATGACCCCCATGGATGGCAAAAAATGGTTGCTTTGTGCCCCTTGCTTGGAGGGGGACTAGAGGGGACCAAGACACCTTAGCGCTAGTCTCACCTAATAATTTAGCCATTTGTTCAACGGTCGGTGCCTGGAACAATGCTGATATCGGCAGCTCCACTTCCAGAGAATTTGTAATCTGAGCAATCGCCTGAATGGCCTGGAGAGAATGACCGCCCAGCTCAAAAAAGCTAGTCTGAATACTGACTTTAGGCAAACCTAAAATCTCTGCCCAAATCTTTGCCAGGGTATCTTCTAAGGGGGTGCGAGGCGCGACATAAACCATTTCCTCTTCTGTCATTATTGATGATGGTGCTGGCAAAGCTCGCACATCAATTTTGTTATTGGGTGTCAATGGGAGTGTCTCTAGAGGAACAACCTTTGCCGGTACCATGTAGCTGGGCAAACGTTGTTGTAAAAAGCCTTTGAGATCTAGGGAGGAAACCTGTTGCTCAGATGATGGAACAACATAACCGATCAACTGTGGATTACCAGGTGTATCCTCTCTAACTACTACAATTGTTTCACGCACACCGGGGTAAAGCAGCAGAGCCGACTCGACTTCTCCTAGCTCAATGCGAAATCCACGAATTTTAATCTGATTGTCAACGCGTCCTAAAAATTCAATATTGCCATCTGACAAATAGCGAACCTGGTCTCCGGTTTTATAAAGCCTGGCGTTAGCGTCGCGACTGTAGGGATGGGGAATAAACTTCAGCTCGGTTAGGTCGGGGCGGTTGAGGTACCCTCGCGCCAGACTATTTCCACCGATATAGAGTTCTCCTGGTACGCCAACTGGAACCGGTTGCCGATACTTATCCAGGATATAGATTTCGGTATTGGCAAAGGGCTTGCCGATGGGAACTTCTTGTAAAATTTCAGCATCGCTGCTAATCCAACATCCCGTGGCTGTTACGGTTGTTTCTGTGGGGCCATAGGCATTAATCAATGGGGGATAATCCCCCACCTGTTGCTGCCAAACTTTAACGAGACTGGGTAATGCCCGCTCTCCCCCAATCACCATTAAACGTACAGACAGCGGTAGTTGAAACTGATTATTGGCAATATCTGTAACTAACTGGTGCCAGTAGGCTGTAGGCAAATTCAGGACAGTAACATCCCATTCTTGACAGCATCTGAGAAATTGAGAGGAGGTGCTGATCATGTCAGCGGTACGAAGCTGTAGCCTGGCTCCTGTCAGTAGACTTGTAAAAATCTCTTCGATGGCCACATCAAAACTGATGGAAGCAAACTGTAGTACACAATCAGCAGGGGTGATGTCGTACTGGGCGATGGTGGCCTGGACATAGTGGGCGGCAGCTTGATGCTCGATCATCACACCTTTTGGTCTGCCTGTAGATCCTGATGTGTAGATAATGTAGGCCAGATGATGGGGAGCAATATCAACCTGCGGCTCAGAGTGATGGTTGTTGTCCAGAAGGGGTAGCGCTATATCCAGACACAGAATATGGGTTTGAATGTTTAGAAGCTTTGATCTTAGAGGGCTCTGGGTTATAACGATGGCAACCTGAGCATCCTTCATGATGTACTCTAAGCGCTCTTGAGGATAGTTTGGGTCGAGGGGTAAGTAAGCTCCGCCAGCTTTGAGTACTGCTAGTAATGCAATGATCATTTCCAGGGAACGCTCACAGCAAATTCCCACTGGCATATCGGGCTTGACACCCTGATTAATCAGGTGATGGGCAACTTGATTAGCCCTGGCATTAAGTTCGGCATAGGTGAGCTGCTGGTCTTTATAACTCAGAGCAATCTGATTAGGACTTCGCTTTACTTGCTCGACAAAGTACTCGTGCAGACATTTTATGGGACCATTTTGAGCTTTAGCAGGAGTGTTCCAGGTGACATTAAGGTGGGAAATGTTGGAGTGTTCCAGGGTGAGTTGTTCTGGTGGTCTATAGTCTTCCTCGGAGGCAATTCGCTGCAGTTGAGGTAAATACTGTTGGAGAATAGCTGCGATCGCAGCAGCATTAGTCCGATCGCCCCAGTGAGTCAGGTTACCGATCAGGCCATCGTCCGTTGCTTTCAAAGATAGGCTCAAATCCACTGTCCGGGAATATGAACGAATCGTTTTTTCCGGCCCAATGGAACTTTGAGCCCGATTCCATCCGTTGAGTAATTGCTGACGTTCTTCCATTGTCAGCACAGGCAATTTGTCAATGGGCTGCTGGGGATTTGCCACAATTCCTTTCAACAGCGTTTTGTAATGCTTGAGCATGCGACCGATGGTCTCGGGCTTAAACAAATCGCAGCTATATTCAATTTCTGCTATCAGGCCGCTATCGGTTTCTTCAACCTCCAAGGTCAGGTCAAAATTCGCCGTACGGGTTTCAACATCTAGCAGCTTAAACGTTTGTGCTTGCTCAGGCGTATCTGAT
>JBCCJR010000022.1:0-25153 GCA_039045805.1 Cyanobacteria bacterium P01_C01_bin.118 | reverse complement strand
GGCTGCTGGTTGATGGATAAGGGTTTGACGGTACACTGACCGACCACTTCTGGAGCCGAGGCAAAGTAAATGGCTCCTGGGGTATTTGCTGTGAGACGGAGTGCCTCGGTGGTATTCACACTGCGTTGTACGTTACTAGCTAAGGCTGACCCGTTGAGTACCTGCTGGCTAAAGAAAGAGACCGTGCCGCCGGTATCATTTCGAGAAATTGGGACTATGGGTAAGTCAGGCCCCCCTAGCTGTTGCCAGTTGTTGAGTTGCCCGGTGTAAATATCCCTCAGGTTTGCCTGGCTGATATTGTCAACGGCTACACCTGGATGAGTGACAACGGCTACCCCCTCAATGGCTACGGGAAATTCTTCCAGGGTAATGCCCTGTTGTTTGGCCTGGCGTTTTTCCTCGGCGGTTAGGGGCCGAGAGGTTTGGGCAAAATCTAGCTCCCCCCTGATTAACATTTGAATCCCACTGGATGAACCGGGGGATTGATTTATAGGGTCCTGATAAATCAACTGCAGCCCTGGGATAGCCTGTTGCAGCTCGGGATCGATAATGCCTCGAATCGAAGCCCAGGTGGTACTGCCGCCATAGTTGTATTGCTTTGGGAGAACGCTGACATCCTGAAAGCGGCTGACGGAAATGGCGGACGGGCTGGAGGTATCTAATTCAAATAGACCTCGCTGTCTGATAAACCAACCGCCACCTGCGATCGCAGCTAATACTAGGACGCCCCCTAACCAAGGCCATAGAGCTCCTGAAGATCGGCTTTTCTGACTTTGACGTTGCTGCTGGGCAGGGGGCTTCGCTACGGCCCCAGGGGGCACTGCTGTTGCCATCGGTGCAGGCGTAGAGGGAGCCACTGGAATTGGCGGGGGTGGTGTAGCGATGGCGGCGGAGACCGGCTGGACCGTGGTTTGCTGAGCAGGCAGAGGGGATTCAGCTCCCATCAGGGCTTTCAAAGTGTCCTCGGCACTGCCGTATCGATCTTGGGGACTGGCGCTGAGAAGTTTGTTGAGCACCGTTTTTAAATCACTGTCCTGGAGGGTGACATGATTTTCCCAAATCCAGCGATTGCTGTAGCTGTCAAAAAGCTCGGAGGTTTCCTGACCGGTCAAGAGCACGATACAGGTGACGGCTAAAGAGTATAGGTCTGATGCTGGGAAAACCTGGCCCCCGGTCACCTGTTCCGGAGGGGCATAGCCAGTGGTATAAATGCCGGTTGACTTAGTGCTGGCGGTGGCCCCTGTGACTTGTTTGACGGCCCCAAAGTCCAACAGATACAGCTGATTGTCAACTGTTTTCATAATGTTGGAGGGCTTGATATCTCGATGAATGGCTGCATTGCTGTGGACAAAGTCCAGGACTTTCAAAATGGAGAGCAAAATCGCTTTTACTGCTCCCTCTGGCAGACTTCCCCGTCGTTCCAGAATCTGTTCTAAATCTTCTCCATCAATAAATTCTTGCACCAGATAAAAGTACTCTTCGTCTTCACCAGATGAGGGAGATTTCACCACAATGGGGAAATAGGCAAACAGGTCGGGAATTTGGGGATGTTGATTACCCAACCGTTCTAACACTTCGGCTTCGCGGGCAAACAGCTGTTGAGCGATCTTGAGTTGCTGCTGTCCCAATTGAGCTGACGGTTGAAATAATTTGACAACACAGGGGCGCAGGGTGGGGGTGTCGCGATCGCAGGCATAAAACGCCGCACCAAATCCCCCCTGTCCCAAAAGCCGTTGGGGCAGATAGCGTCCCCTTAAAATAAGTGGCATGCCACAGCTTGTACAGAACAGCTGTGACGTCGTTTGGATTGACTTTTTAAGGTTTGGGTGAGGATTGACTGGCCGAGAACATCCGGGCCGGGTGCAGTATAGTTGCATGGAGCGGCAAAGGGAACGAAGCTTAGCTGTTCTCTTTTAAGGAATTTTTGATTGGGGGAGTATCCGGTGGTTTGCCATTAGGGATAGCTTTAGCCGCAGGAGTGCCTCCATTTTTCTTACGATCGGGACGATGGTCAAAGTCAATGTCTCGATTAGTAAACTGGGGCAAAATTTCCTTAGTAAATGCGCCTGCCGCCGTAGACCGATAGCGGTTGGGATTAAAGATTACTGACAGTGTGCGTTTGACCACGACCGCATCAATTTTGGCCCGGTGCAGCACCCCCATCTGTAGTTCCTTTTCGATGGCAGAGATCGATACAAAAGCCACCCCCAACCCTGATTGAACGGCGTTTTTAATCGCCTCGATAGAATTTAGCTCCATCTCGATCCGCAATCGCCGAGTTTCGATCCCGCAGCGGGTCAGCACCTGATCAATCACTTTACGAATCGTGGACTGAGAATCCAGGGAAATAAACTTAAGTTTGTAGAGATCCTCCCGTTGGATGGCTTGACTGCTGGCTAGTGGATGAAACACCGGCATAATCAATGCCAGTTCATCTTCAGCGTAGGGAATAATCTCCAGAGAATCCTGCAGTTCTGGGGGGACTTCTCCGCCAATAATCGCCAGATCAATTTGGCCATTGCCCACACTCCAGGAGGTGCGGCGAGTGGAGTGGACATGCAGCTGCACCGCCACGTCGGGATAGCGCTGTCGAAACAGTCCAATCATCCTCGGTAGCAAGTAGGTGCCAGTGGTCTGACTCGCGCCAACAATCAGGGTGCCGCCCTGTAGCTTTTGCAAATCTTCGATAGCGCGGCAGGTTTCCTGACAAAGACTCAGGATACGATCGCCATATTCTAAGAGTAAATACCCTGCCTCAGTTAGTTGAGCCCGTCTCCCACCCCGGTCAAATAGCGGTACATCTAACTGACGCTCTAAATTTTGGACCTGTAGACTAACCGCAGGTTGAGAGACATAGAGGCTATCGGCAGCTCGCTTAAAACTACCCTCCGCCGCAATCGCTTTGAGAATGCGCAGTTGATCTAACGTAAACGGGAGGTCAGACATAACGGTTAGGGTGACAACGCCGGTATTTTAAGCAAAACCCTTGGAACGGTTAGTAAGAACCATGGGGCACAACATCTGCACGTAACCACTGCACGCCACCAGATGGAGTGACTCTGTTGCTACCGAAGAGACAAGTTAGCAAATAAACTCGCACGTTAGAGTCTACATGATGTGTTGTTTAATCATTCCTTATGAAGGGAGAATAACTCAAAACGTTAACTAAGTAATCGTTTGTGAGGAAATCTTTTAGAGACCTTATGGATGACCCATCCTGTTTCTAGGGCAGCCTGATCCATGGTTCATTGGCCATGCCCGGTCTCAACGTTCAAACCAGTGACCGCAGATGTCATCTGTGTATTCATTTCGCAGCTTAATTTATGCCCGTGATGGGTGAAGCCGTTTACATTGATTTCTACTCTCCTCCATATGCAGCGCCAGCTGATCCAAAATTTTCTCAACTTACCCGGTGTACACGGTTTCAGTCTGATACCGTTACCCCCAGAAGAGTTCTTGGGGGAGGTTTATAGTATTGGTTTTCCCCAGGGTAATGAGCCTGATGATCATCCTTTTTTGGTGGAGGGCATTCAAGAGATTATTGGCACCACGCCTGCATTCCTTGAGTTTTGCGAGGTTCACTTCGGACCGTATCAGGTGGAGGTACACAAAGTAGAAGAAGAGGCCATATTACTAATACTGAGGGAAGGGGAACGGTCCGACCAATATTCAAAGGCCGTGAGTGAGCTAATACAGTTTATCAAAGCTGACTATACTGCTCTAGTGGAAAGCATCCAGGCGCTTAAGTTAGAGGGAGAGGAAACACCTCTGACACCGGCCTCTCAGTTGTTAACGGCTAACCTCAAAGATGTCGTTGCTGCCATTAACAGCTTAAGTGAGGTGACCGTTCGCTATCTGGGAACACAGCTTGTGGCTAACCATTGGCGTACGCTGCAGGAGTCAGACTGGCTGACGACGTTTGCCGTTGATAATAACGGCACCGTTACTGTTGCCGATGCGCAACAGCAGCTGTCACCTGAACAACTGGCCGATGTGCGGTTGTGGACCCAACGGTTTCATCAACGATGTACTCGGATTATCCGAGACTACGATGTACTGGTGGAACAGGCGCTGCCTCAGTCCCACTGGCAGCTTCTATTTGGTGACGATGAACAAGCTCTGATGTAATCGTGTTTCAAGCGGAGGCATCCATCGTTTAATTCTATCGACATATTGATTTGACTAAAGCCAGTTTGGATCCCGCTGATTGTGAATATCTATAAGTAGACCGCTAACACCCTTTTTATGGTTAAAACAGTTCGCTTAGAACCCATTGCTCAGGAAAGTGCCATTGAAACAAATGGCAACCTATTGTCGGTGTTGCTGCATCAAGAGCTGTCGGTCTTAAAGGAATGCGGTGGCCGGGGCATGTGTGCCACCTGTCATGTTTATGTAAATGATGGGATGGGGGCACTGACTCCTATTAGTCGCCGTGAACAGCGGACATTGGCCATCATTACCTCCTGTCAAGGAAATTCCCGTTTAGCCTGTCAGGCCAGGGTGATGGGGAATGGGGTGGTGGTAGAGCTACCCCCCGGTATGTATGTGAACTCCATCAAGGATATTGAGTCATTGATTGGTCGTCGAGCTGACCAAGATCTGCTGCATCCTCTGACGGGTAAAGTGCTGGTAGAGCAAGGCAAGCTAATTACCCGGTCCATGATGCGGCAAATTGAAGATAGTAAAGACCTCAGTCTGAATGATTATTTTAAGCACAGCACCTGAGGGCAGGTTTGAAGTGCGCCAAGCTATATCTACAGGCTCAGGAGGATACTGTGAGAAGTGTAACAATGGCCTTTACACTTCAAGTCTTCAAAGCGTTTGATGTAATTGCAATCTAATATTTTTATTAAAAGATTTAGTATCCTATGGAGCGTTTTGTTGCTCCACCTGCTTCTAAGATTGATTTCATGGGTATGGACAGCATGTTGCTGTTCTAAACATGGTTTTGTGAAAGGTAGGTAGACCTTGGCTATAACCACCAAAGTTATTGCTGAAGTTAATAGTGGTTTACTAAGCCAGTGTCTGATTTTGACTATTTGCGTTTTTCCTATTGATGGCTGCCGAGAAATCTATTAATCTGAATCCCCGTCAGCAACAGGTGATGCGTGCTACGGTGCGCCACTATGTATCCACTGCTGAACCGGTTGGTTCGAGGGCTCTTTTGGATGCCTTTGACCTGAAGGTCAGTCCGGCCACTATCCGCAATGTGATGGGGGCACTGGAGCGCTCTGGTTTTTTGTATCAACCCCATACCTCAGCGGGGCGGGTGCCGTCTGATTCTGGCTATCGTCTGTATGTTGATGAGTTGATTCAACCCTCTAAACCGACGGCTCAGCGGATTGATCGATTGTTGACCCAGCAGCTTAAGTGGCAGGGGTGGAGCGTAGAAGCATTGCTCCAGGAGGCGGCTCAGATTTTAGCTCACTTGAGTGGCTATGTGGCGTTAGTGACTATGCCCCGGCTAGAAAATATGATGGTCAAACATCTTCAGCTAGTGCAAATTGCCGCGGACCAGGTGTTGCTAGTAGTTGTGCTGGACGGTTATGGTACGGAGTCGATGGTGGTGCGGTTGCCCAGGGGGACAACGGGAGCTAGCAGTACTCAGAACGATGAAGAGCTGGATCGAGAGCTGCAAATTCTATCCAACTTTTTAACGGCGCAGCTGTGCGGTAGACAGCTGTCTGAAATTTCTAGCTTAGATTGGGCCGAGGTGGACACCGCAGAGCATCATGTGTTGGCCCTATGTCAATCGATTGATGATTTGACCCGACGCACGCGTCAGCCCCAAACTCATATTTTGGTGAGCGGTGTGCAAGATGTGTTGAGCCAGCCAGAGTTTGCAGAACAAAGTCAGCTGCGCAATCTAGTTGCTTTGTTAGCGGATGGACGAGAGCAGCTGCTGCCGTTAATCTGTTCGGATGATAGCTATCCCCTCAAAATTTGGATTGGGGAGGAAAATCCTTTGGAGCCGATGCAGGGCTGTACGCTGATTTCGGCTACCTATCATCGTGATTCTATCCCGCTGGGCAGTGTTGGGGTGATGGGACCAACGCGGATGCTATACGAAAATACGATCGCAGCTGTGGAGGCTACCTCTAGCTACCTGTCAGAGATGATATCGGGTTTGGATGTGAGCCAATAGGCGGCAACGATACCACTGATAAACCCAAACAGGTGACTTTCCCAGGAGATACCAGGCTGGCTAGGGAAGATGCCCAAAAACATAGCGCCGTAGGTGACTAGGACAAACAGGGAAATTGCGATCGCACCCATAGTTCGTTCAAAGTAACCCCTGGCCACCAAAAAGCCCAAATAACCAAATACCAGACCGCTGGCACCGATATGAACCGAGCCGCCCCTGGCCAGTAACCAGGTACCTGCTCCCCCCAAAAGCGTAATCACGACGGTGGCCATAAACCAGGTGCCCAGGGACCGCATCATCACCCACCAACTCAGGGTAAGCAGCGGCACTGTATTAGCGATTAAATGCCTGAAGCCACCATGGAGAAAAGGAGCCAAAGGAATTCCCCACAGCCCATTCAGAGAACGAGGCTGAATACCGTATCGATCGAGACGACCCCCAAATATTAAAAAATCTATAATCTCTATAGACCACAACGATATCAACAGGACACCCAGTAGCTGAAATCGAGCCATAGTGGCGGATTTTAGCTCAGATAGCAAGGGACGATCAGAGGACATAGGTTGAGATGGTATGAACTTAAGAAGTGGGCAGCCTGGGAAATTAAGGGACTATGCAATCACCACTAATTTCTAGGTTAAGCCAACTCTTCTAAAGTTGCCTTTGTTAGTTCTTTAAGGTGGGCCTTATTTGTATGCCTGCGCGTCACCTTTGCTGATTTCACGTTTAGTTCCCTTCGCTTTCTGATATAAGACGACGTGATCATTCCAGAACTACTTGCTGTACTTTCAATTTCGGCAGCGACGGGCCTCCGTCTGGCGCTACCGCTATTGCTGATTGGACTTTTTTCAGGGGAGCATCTGTGGTCAACGGTGCCAATTTTGTCCAATATTCCTCAGGTACTGGTGGTCGTCATATTGGTAATTTGGTCGCTGTTGGAGCTGACGATTACCAAAGACCGCATTAGCCGCCGGTTTTTACAAAGTGCAGAGCTGTTTATTAGCCCCTTTGTGGGGACAATTGCCGGACTTGCGATCGCACATTTGGCCGATATTTCCGAGAGCTGGCTATTGGCATTATTAGCCGTAACCGGTGGCACCCTGGCTCTAGTAATTCAAATGGTGCAAGTGGGCTGGCTGTATCGGTTTAACAGCCCCCCCATCTGGGCCATGTTTGTCGAAGACGCCCTGTGTGTATGTTTGGTATTTTTTGCGTTTGATGCCCCTGAGCAGGGGGGGCTTATCGCCTTATTTTTGCTGTGGCTAGCCATCCGCAGCTCAGCCTTCTGGCGACGATGGCAGCAGAAAAAGCGGTAGACCTAGGATATTTGTCTTGCAGGGGCGTTGCACGCAACGCCCCTGCAAAGAATTACATTAAACCGGCAATATGCAAGGGTCCGTGACCACTGACCATTTCCAGGATCAGCGCCAAAAAACCCACCATAGCCAAACGGCCATTCCAAACTTCGGCAAAGGGCGTCAGACCCCATGCAGACTTGTATTGAGGGTAAATCCGCACCTGTTTTTGCAGTTGGGCCGCATCGGAAAATAACTTGCGGGGCGACTCCAGGGCTTGGACCACCATATTGCCCATATCTTCGATAAAGACAGGGTAGGTATTGAGGGCAGGCACTCGATGAAAGCCTTTTATTCCGGCTTCTTCAGCCAGCTCACGATACTCAATATCGATTTCCTGCAGGGTTTCAATATGCTCAGACACAAAGCTAATTGGGACCACCACCAGGTTATCGATCCCTTTCTCAGCTAGATCTTCGATGGCGTCTTCGGTGTAGGGCTGTAGCCATTCAACTGGGCCCACCCGACTTTGATAAGCCAGCGTAAAATCGTTGGGGCGATTGACCTGTTTCATAATCAGGTCAACACAGTGTTCCATTTCTCGCTGGTAGGGATCGCCCGCTTCTTCAACATAGCTAACGGGCACACCGTGAGCACTAAAGAAAATATGGCCACTGTCTGGATTGGGTAGTTTATCTAGCTCCTGGGTGATCAGCTCAGCCATCGCCTGCACATAGCCAGGACTGCTATACCAGGAAGGAATGAGGGTGTAGTTAATTTTTTGAAGTGCGGGGTCTTCTTGCCAAAGCTTGTCTAGTAGACGAAAGCTAGAACCGCTGGTGCTGATAGAAAACTGGGGATATAAGGGCAGAATCACCAGCTCATCGATTCCATCCTGTTTAATTTGAGCAACGGCTTCCTCCGTAAAGGGATACCAGTAGCGCATGCCGATGTAAATTTTGACATCCCGGCCCAGCTTTTGCAGGTATTCTTTGAGGGCTGCACCTTGCTGCTCTGTGATTCGTCTCAGGGGAGAACCGCCTCCGATTTCTTTATAGTTATCCTGGGATTTGCTAGCCCGACTTGTGGAGATCAGCCAGGCCAGAGGTTTTTGTAACCATGGAAAAGGGAGTCGGATAATCTCTGGGTCAGCAAACAGGTTAAACAGAAAAGGACGTACATCCTCTAACTGTTCAGGACCTCCAAGATTAAGTAATAAGACTCCTGTACGACCCATGGCGGCGCTTTTACCTTTTAAACGAAGTTTTAATCATCTTGACTTATCGTAACAACTAACTACTCCTATAGTGATAAGAGATTTGTAGAAATTGAGAATTTTTTTCAATTAGCATGGCCGAGTCGGTGGCGACACATCCGTTAGATAAAGCTTTAAACCAGATCAACCAGCGTCTAAAAGCAGCGCAGCTGGGTCTGCAGATTGAACGCCGTGGGGAACGGCTAAATCTGCGAGGCACACTACCGCCGCGACCGGGTAGCCCAAAGCTGCGTCCTTATCAACAACGAGTTCCGCTCAAATTGCCAGCCACCAAAGCCGGTCTCAAGCAGTGTGAGCAAACGGCCAAAATTATTGCGGGTCAGCTGCTACAAAATAATTTTGATTGGCGTGAGTATTTAGGACCTGTGGCTGGTTTGCGGGTAGCCGATTTATCCACCCAGATTGATGCCTTTGAGCGCCATTTCTTTGACATTCGTCGCTCTGAGTCATCCGCTGCCTCGATTAAAACCACCTGGGAAAAAGCTTATGTGCCCTATTTGCGCAAGCTCCACACTACAGCAGAACGTCATCGTAACCTCAGTTTGCCCGAAGCAATCTATGCCACGGTGCAAAGCACCCAGGCCAATTCCCGCAGCCGTCAGATTTGCTGTACAGCACTGGCAGCACTGGCGGAATTTTTAGGTGTGGAGCTGCCTACAGATTTGAAATCGTTTTGGGGCAATTACGGTAACAGTCAAACCCAGCTGCGGCAGCTGCCCTCCGATGAACAGATTGTCGAAGTGTATGACAGTCTGAAAAATCCCCGCTGGCAGTATGTGTATGGGATGATGGCCACCTATGGGTTGCGTAACCATGAGGTGTTCTTTTGCGAAAATGTCAGCTCTAGCAATGAAATTATCGTCCGCGAAACCACCAAAACCGGACGCCATGAAGTGTGGCCCTTTTATCCTGAATGGGTAGAGCGCTTTAACCTGGCCAATGGTGAACTACCTAAGATAAAGACCGATTTAGACACCACCACGCTACAGCGCGTTGGCCAACAAGTTACCACCCAGTTCCGCCGTTACAAGATTCCATTTTCCCCCTACGATCTTCGCCATGCCTGGGCTGTGCGCACTATATTAATGGGACTACCCGATGCCGTTGCCGCCAAGATGATGGGCCATTCAGTGCAGGTTCACAATCGCACCTATCACCGCTGGATGACCCATCGAGATCAGCAAGCAGCAGTACAGGCGGCGTTAGCGAAAAATGAAATGACGGCCCCCATGTAGGGGCATAGACATTACATCACCATACCGCCGTCCACATTCATCACCTGTCCCGTAATGTAGGCCGCTGCCGGATCCGCTGCTAAGAAACGAATCAAACCGGCGACTTCGCTTACCTGACCGTAGCGGCTCAGCGGAATAAACTTGAGAATTTCCTCTGTATTAGAGAGCTCATTGGTCATATCAGTCTCAATAAAACCCGGAGCTACGGCATTTACCGTGACGCCACGGGGAGCCATTTCTTTGGCAACGGTTTTCGTAAAGCCAATCACGCCTGCTTTGGCCGCACTATAGTTTGCTTGACCAGGATTACCCATCAGGCCAGCTACCGATGAAATATTAATGATGCGCCCGGAGCGCTGCTTGAGCATGATCTTGGCTACGGCGCGGGTGCAGAGAAAGACGCCGGTCAGGTTCAGGTCAATCACCGCCTGCCAGTCAGCGGGCTTCATCCTTAGGAGCAATGTGTCGCGGGTGATGCCAGCGTTATTTACCAATACGTCAATGCGGCCAAACTTATCCTTGGTAGCCTTAATCAGCGCATCTACTTGGTCTTCCTGGGATACATCTGCCTGAAGGGCGATGGCGCTGCCGCCTGACCCTGTGATTTCTGCCACCACCTCATCCGCTGCCGCGCTGGAGCGAGCATAGTTCACGACAACACTAGCCCCTTCTGCGGCGAGGGCGAGGGCCGCTGCTTTACCGATGCCGCGAGATGAACCGGTAATAATGGCGACCTGATCTTGCATTGCTCCAGTCATGGTGGGGGAATGGTTAACAGCTCGATCACTCTATTATTTTTGGGGGGTGGGGATCAATTAATTAGATAGTGCCCACTGCCTGTCTCAGGCAAAACATGAAGTTCATATCCGATCGCTTACCAACCCTTATAAAAATGCCAAGAATTTATTTAAACAGCGGTCATTTTGATGGGGCTCGCTTAGCATGAGAGCTGAACCCATCCTGGATATAGGACGATGGCTGTTAAACAACAATTTTCTAGTTTTCAAGAGATGCTAGATGGGTCTGATAAACCTATCTTGGTCGATTTTTATGCTGTTTGGTGCGGCCCCTGCCAGCTGATGTCAGGTGTGCTGGAACAGGTTAAGGCAAAGCAGCAGGATCAGCTGCAAATTGTAAAGATTGACACCGATAAGTACCCCACCCTGGCGTCTCAGTACCAGATCCATGCGCTACCGACGATGGTGCTGTTCAAAAATGGTCAAGTGGTAGACCGGATTGAAGGGGCGATGTCGGCTGATAAGCTGATCGACCGTTTGCAGCCAAATCTGTAGCTACCCCAGGATGATTGACATTGCTCAAAAATCCTTAGGGTGACTGTAATCAGCGACCAGCCGCCAGTAAGTTTTTGGCGGCTGGTCTTTGCAGTTTTGGCTAGGGTCCAGGCGATCGCAACGGTTATGATTAAGAGCCCCGCCCAGATTTATCCTAGATTTGTGATTCGCTGAACAGTATGGAAACGGCCATCGCCCTTGGTAGCAACCTTGGGGACTCAGAGCAGACCATTGAAACGGCATTGGTACGGTTGAATCAGATCGATGGCATGGAGGTGGTGGCGCGATCGCAGCTCTACAAAACCGCACCTGTTGGTCCCCCTCAACCTAGCTACATTAACGCCTGCGCTATTGTTCAAACCCGTTTTAGCCCGGAGCAGGTGCTGCAGGTTTTGCTAACCACCGAAGCCAGCTTTGGCCGTATTCGCCGCCAGCGTTGGGGGCCTCGCACCCTGGATCTAGATCTGTTGCTTTATGGCGATCGCGTGATTGACACCCCCACCCTCACACTGCCCCACCCCCGAATGCATGAGCGGGCATTTGTGCTGGTGCCCCTTGAGGAGATTGCCTCAGATTGGCGGCATCCGGTGCGTCAGCAAACCGTTAAAAAACTCTTAGAACAAGTAGATACTGCCGGAGTTTATCCGTTAGTGGCCTGAATCGGTTTCTGGCCACTACGGACGAAGTGGCGCGGGTATAGTACTCTGAGTTCCGTCCCTCCAAAGCATTTACACCATGTCCCCCGGACTAGAACCCCCCCAGCTGCTGAAAAAGTGTTTATTTTACGCCGGACGTAAATTTGACTTTGAAGTCAATCGTTTGCGGCTACCCAACAAAGTAGAAGGTCAGTGGGAATGCATCCGTCACCCCGGTGGATCGATGGCCGTACCCATTACGTCCGATGGGAAACTGTTAATGGTGCGACAGTATCGCTTTGCTGTGCAGGGGCGACTGCTGGAGTTTCCAGCTGGGACGATTGAGGTAGACGAAGATCCGTTTACGACAATTCAGCGAGAGATTGAAGAAGAAACGGGATATCGAGCTAACGAGTGGCACAATCTTGGTAAATTTCCCCTGGCCCCAGGGTATTCGGATGAGTATATTTTTGCGTTTTTGGCCAGTGATTTAGAACAGCTTGAAATAGCCCCAGAGCAAGATGATGACGAAGATATTGAAGTTGTTTTAATTACGCCAGAAGAGTTTGAACAGGCAATCGTAGCAGGGGAAGGGGTGGATGCTAAGTCCATTGCCGGATACTTTATGGCTAAGCCGTTTTTGAGCAAGCTGTAGCGGAAGTGGGAAGTGGGAAGTGGAAAGTGGGAAGTCGGAAAGGGACGGGAGTCCGTAGGGCGTTGCCTTGCTTGTAGAGTACTCTGGATGCCTGAGGAAATTGTTTTGCTTTGTGTTGAACAATGGCAAGTGTTGCTGCGCATCCATGATGAAACTCAACAGACTGCATCAGCTGTTTTAGAGGGTAATAATAGTTCTCCCCCGGCCAGTGGTTTTGCAATTGTTGCCCTAGCATCTAGCTGTTGCAGCTATGACTCTTCATTGGTGATGCATGTCTGCAGAATCAATAACCCTAGCTGATTTGCCAGCATTGACATGGCAGGTTTGTTGCCCACCGCAGGTACCTGGTCCCGATTAAATAAGGGGCGAAACTTTTAAATTAAGGCAAAAAGCACGCCTGGACTCAGCTGACTAATGCTTTGTGAAACTCTTTTTGAAATCACACGTCAATTTCTACAGACGGACTAATTATCCGTCTCAGGGCTGCGCTGACAATGTTCAGACACATCTACCACTCGTCTGATCAGCATCAACATCATAATTTACGCATGCAAATCGTTAAGCAAACGCCCTCAGAGCTTTCCCTGAAGAATCAGTCGTCACCCCTACGTAAAGGATTTATTAGCCTCTGGGCCTTACTATTTGCAGGCATTCCCCTCGCCATGATGGGTGTCTGGATTTATGGTTTGGGAGTTACCCAGCTTAGCTGTCAGCGAGTAGAGTCCACTCAGGTGCGGTGCGATCGCACCCAAAGTCGCCTACTTGGCTTTATGCCCGGCCCTTCTGAAAGTTTCGACCAGGTCACCGCTGCCAAAATGAAAACAGCGATTGGCCACGATAGCGATAGTGTCCGCACCATAGATAACTGGGTTATACTACAAACCGCTAATGGTGAAGCTACCTATGTGGAAGACCCTGTGCGTATCAATGGGCGTAAAGGCTCAGCGCAGGAGATGCAAGCGATCGCAGAGCACATTACCCAGTTTCTTGCTTCTGAACAAGCGACCTTGACCCTGCCGCGAGATCTACGGTTCCGTCTGGGTAACAGCATTTTTCCCTTGGCATTTATGGGCCTGTTTGTATTGCTTGGTGGTACTGTCGTGCATTTCTCGTTTCGTTCTGAAGAACTGATCTTTGATAAAAATACCCAACAGTTTCACTGTATTCGTCACACCCTTATGGGTAAGAAGACTTGGCAGTGTCCCCTAAGCGAGATTGAGGATGTGGTGGTCGATGTTCGTATCGATAGCAATGGAGACGCCTTCTATGCCCTTAAGCTAATGCCTCAGCAAGGCAAGCAGGCGCTGATTCCTGGTCCCAAAAGTCATGTAGAAGAGGCGTCTAGTATAATTCGAGCATTTTTGCAGGGGCAGTCTAAGACACCAGTCGTTACAGAAACAATGATCGTGGTGCAGCCTGATGACCTTGAAGATGATAAAAAACTGCACTCCCGTAAGGGACGTGCAGTACAAGGTGAAATAATGGTCCAACATCCAAACCTAGCTATAACGCCTGTGCCAACGGATTAGGATGAGGCTCACCAATTGACCAGAGCATTTGAGGGCAAGCTTTGGTGCCAATCAAGCAGCGGCTCTGCTTAGACCTCGTGGTTATACTTCACGCCACGGTAGGTAAGCTGCACGCGTTGGTGAGCATGATCAGGAACCTTAAATGCCTTGCGCTTTAAGGGCGCGCCACGATAAGTCCCTATCTTTTCAGTATCAGTTACTTGTAGATTTTCGAAATGCGCCTCGTAGTTGGCACCAAGAAATGACAGTTTCATTTTGGTTCCTCCAAATGTGTAGATGCGATGACAAAATAGAGGGCTAATGAATCACTTATGAATCATCGACTAAAAAATTCTGCCAAAAAACATCAAAATGTGTAATTGAATACAGTTTATATTTTTATGAGATGTGTTGAAGTCAAGTTAGCAAAGCTTAAAATTAAGCTTAATCTTTGTTGATTTGTTTGACAGTCATTTACGTGGCTTTTGCGCTATCTAAGGAAATGACTCAGGTTGGTTTGTATTCCATGCTGCAGCGATGAGTCTATGCTCGATAAGCCAGCACCCATGAATAGCATCCAACGCACTGACGTAAAACTCTCTTTAGAGAATCAGCCATTCTCCAAGGTGACAAGACGCATTACTCTTTTGTTTTTCGGATTGTATAGCGGCATATCTCTGACGGTGATGTTGTTCTTGGCTCATGGTTTGGGGGTAACGCGTTTAGAGTGCAATCGGTTAGAACGTGGACAGCTCAACTGTACTGTGCGCCAATCTCAATGGCTTGATTTGGTGCCAGGAGAAGAAAATAGCTTCTCGGTAGTGGAGTCCAGTAATGGCGATGATGCTAGCTATGGCCAGGAGGTCTGGTTTGATAATGGTGTTTTTGTTCCCTATGAAACCAGACAAAACTTTGCCAACGAGATTGATGAATTTATGCTGTCGGATGCAGCTACCCTTAGCTTAGAACAGGATCATCGCTTAGATGACGATAATGTGGCATCTGTGATTTTGATGGGCCTAATGTTCACTGGTAGTCTTTTAGGGTTTGTTTTTATCCTGTTTAAGACAGACCTATTTGAGTCCGAAACCCTATTGTTTGACAAGCCTTCCCAACAGATTAGTCGCGTGATCCGTCATCCCTTATTGGGGGCTAGAACGTCTCAATATCCCCTGGGTATGGTTCGCGACATGACTATCCAGGTGCGACTCCGTCGAGGGAAAGTCTCTCACTACATACTCAGGCTGCTTACTAATGAATGTGGAGAGCCCCTGGTTTTACGTAACGAGAGCAAACTTTCGATAGAGCAAGCCAGGGATACCATCCATGAGTTTTTGGAGTTGACCGAGCCTAAAAAGGCGATCGTTGACCCTAGAAGGTGAACAACTGTCTAGTCTATTAATCCTAAACTGTCTAGCATAAAGGCATACTCAAAGGCAGTTTCTTTGAGCCAGCCGTAGCGTCCTGAGGCACCGCCGTGACCGGCGTCCATATTTGTTTTTAACAACAGCCGGTTTTGATCTGTTTTTAACTGTCGCAGTTTGGCCGTCCACTTGGCGGGCTCCCAATAGGAAACACGGGGGTCATTAAGCCCACCGGTAATCAATAGATCGGGATACTCCTGGGTGATGACATTGTCATAAGGAGAGTAGGACTTCATATAGTCGTAAAAGTCTTTCTCGTTAGGATTGCCCCATTCGTCCCATTCCATGACCGACAGCGGCAGACTGGGATCCAGAATTGTTGTGAGCACATCCACAAAGGGGACGGCTGCCAGGGCGACCTTAAACAATTCGGGGCGCATATTGATGACAGCTCCCACCAGCAGTCCACCAGCACTGCCGCCATAGATGGCTAGTTTGTCAGGGCTGGTCCACTGATTCTCGATTAGGTACTCAGCGCAGGCAATAAAGTCGGTAAAGGTGTTCTTTTTGTAGAGAAACTTGCCGTCTTCATACCAGGGGCGTCCCATTTCGCCACCGCCACGGATATGGGCGATAGCATAGACGACGCCTCGATCAAGCAGTGACAATCGGATGGATGAGAATGTGGCCGCTGAGGGATAGCCATAGGAACCATAACCATAGAGAAAGAGAGGATTGTTGCGATCGCGCTGCAGTCCTTTTTTGTACACCAGAGAAATGGGCACTTGGGTACCATCGGCGGCTGTGGCCATCAGCCATTCGCTTTGGTACTGGTCGCGGTCATAGCCTCCGAGGACAGGGGTTTCTTTCTTTAACTCACGCTGGTGGGTGTCCATGTCATAGTCAAATACCGATGCGGGAGTAATCATTGAGGTGTAGGTAAACCGGAGAGTTTTGTTGTCAAACTCAGGCATGGCTCCGGACCATACTGAATAGGTGGGTTCTGGAAACTCTAAAGGGGTCTCTTTGCCGGTGGAGAGCGTTTGTAGCCGAATGGTGGGCAGTCCCCCCTGGCGTTCGTAAATTACCAGGTGATCGATAAAGACGCCAATGCCGGTAAGTTGGACATCGGGACGATGGGGAATGACGGTTTCCCAGCTCTCTTTGCCCAGGGCATTAACCGGTGTCACCATCAGTTTGGAGTTAATGGCGTCCTCGTTGGTGACAATATAAAAACGGTTGGTCTCTTTCCTATTGCCAGGATGATGAGAGATGGAGTACTCTACCCCGTGCTCCCTGGGGCAAAATACCTGAAAAGCTTCATCAGGTTTGTTGGCATCGAGAATGTGAATCTCGGTGGTGACCTTGCTGTTGATGGAGATGAATATGTAGGCGTCGCTGCGAGTGCCCCCTAGGGAGACATAAAAGGCTTCGTCGGGTTCTTCGTAAATTAGCTGATCTGTGGCTGGGTCTTCTCCGAGACGATGTTTCCATACCTGATAAGGACGGTGAGCGTCATCTAATCGGGTGTAAAACACGGTGTAGTTGTCGTTGGCCCAGATTACTTCACTCATGTCGGCAATCTCTTCGGGAAAGCGTTTGCCGGTGGCGAGTTCTTTAAATACCAGGGTGCAGCGTTCTGAACCATTAGTATCGGTAGCGTAGGCCAATAGGCGATGGTTAGGGCTGATTTCATAGTCCCCTAAAGAGAAAAAATCATGGCCCTCGGCTAGCTTATTCTCATCGAGTATAATCTCTTCATCTGCGTCTAAACTACCCTGCTTACGACACAAGATACGGTAGGCTTGGCCTTCTTCGGTGCGGCTATAATAGAAATAATCGCCGTCTTTGGTAGGGACAGATAGGTCAGTTTCTTGAATGCGGCCCAGCATTTCGTCGTACAGAGCCTTTTGAAAGTCTTTGGTGTGAGCTGTTTGCGCTTCGGCGTAGTCGTTTTCGGCGTTGAGATAGTCCAGGGTATCTGGAGAGTTGCGATCGCGCAGCCAGTAATAATCATCAATGCGGATATCCCCATGTTTCTCAAGGGTTTTTGACTGCTTTTTAGCGATGGGGGCTCCAGAATTACTCAAGACCGTTAGCTCCTTTAAAGGGGTGGCTTTTATAGAATACTGAGCATTTTTAGAATTAGGCTATGTTTTTGCTCCACTCAAAAAACATTTATACTAATCAGGCTTCACTCCATCTTTACCATTCCTTATGGCTGATTTGATTCTGTTCTGGCATCGTCGCGACCTGCGTATTAGCGATAATCTTGGTCTGGCCGCTGCTCGGGAGCGGAGTTCTAAAGTAGTCGGTGTGTTTTGTCTGGACCCTGGCATTTTGGAGGCTGACGATGTGGCTCCAGCACGGGTTACCTATATGATCGGCTGTCTCGCTCAGCTGCAGGAACGCTACCGGGCTGCTGGTAGTGAGCTACTAATTTTGCAAGGGAACCCTGTCCAGCAGATTCCTCAGGTGGCGGCGGCCCTCAAAGCGACAGCGGTGTATTGGAACCGGGATGTGGAACCCTATTCTCGACAGCGGGACAATGCGGTGGCGGCGGCCCTGTCGGAAAACGGCATTGAACTACGGACTAAAACCTGGGACCAGCTACTCCACGCACCGGGGGATGTGATGACGGGGGCGGGCAAGCCCTATACGGTGTACGGTCCTTTTTGGCGAAACTGGCAAAAGTCGGTGAAGCTGGACCCGGTGCCTACCTTGGAAGCTGCGGTGGGTCTGAGCGAGGCAGAGCGAGCGTTGGTGGATGCGATCGCGCTGCCCTCTGCCAAAGACCTGGGGTTTGTCTGGGATGCCCCATTACCCCTGGAACCTGGCGAACTGGTGGCCCAGGAGCAGTTGGCCAATTTTGGTAAGCGGACCATTGACGCCTATGATGACCAGCGTGATTTTCCCTCTATTGCGGGGACATCGTTGCTCAGTGCCGCGCTTAAGTTTGGTGCGATAGGGATGCGTGAGGTGTGGCAGACCGCGTCCATGGCCTATGACGTCTGTCGGAGTGACGAGGCTCGCACCAATGTAGAAACCTGGATGAAAGAGTTAGCCTGGCGAGAGTTTTATCAGCATGTGATGTACTTTTTCCCAGAGCTGGCGGATGGTCCCTATCGGGCGGCCTGGAAAGATTTTCCCTGGGATAATGATGAGGCTAAATTTGCGGCCTGGTGTGACGGGCGGACGGGCTACCCCATCGTTGATGCCGCCATGCGTCAGTTGAATGAAACCGGGTGGATGCACAATCGCTGTCGCATGGTTGTGGCCAGCTTTCTCACCAAAGACCTGATCATCGACTGGCGCTGGGGTGAAAAGTATTTTATGCAGACGCTGGTGGATGGCGACCTCAGTGCCAATAACGGCGGCTGGCAGTGGAGCGCCTCCAGTGGGATGGATCCTAAACCTTTGAGAATCTTTAACCCAGCTAGTCAAGCGAAAAAGTTTGATGCAGATGCGGAGTATATCCGGCAATGGTTACCGGAGGTGCGCCATATGGATACTGCAGACCTGGTCAGTGGTAAGCTCTCACCGCTAGATTTAGAAGGTTCTGGCTATGTTTCTCCTATTGTTGATCATAAAAAACAACAGGCACTGTTCAAAGAACTCTACAAACAACAAAAAAACAAGTTAGGATAATTCGAAGATTATTGTATTGAAATTTGTTGTTTTATTGTATGAAACGTCCAGATGCCTTTTATGAAAAGCATTAGCGCATCCGGATCAACAAAATAATCATTATTGTTTTGACACTGTTTGACAAAGATTATGCGAAGTTAATCTTGAGGTTCGGGCAATCTGATAACGTTGTCGTCTCCTTGCTCGGGTAGACATTTTGTCAGTAGCCAAATGAACGATTTTACTGTTGCGATTCCCACCTATAACGGTGCAAAACGATTGCCTAAACTGTTGGCAAAGCTGCGATCGCAAATAGGGACAGAACAGTTCTCCTGGGCAATTATTGTTGTTGATAACAACAGCACTGACAATACCAAGGATGTTGTTCAGGCTGTCCAAACCCGGTGGGGAGATGGCCCCGACCTGCACTACGCATTTGAACCTAACCAGGGGGCAGCCTTTGCCCGGTTAAAGGCCATGGAACTTACCACCAGTGACTGGGTGGGGTTTCTCGATGATGACGTGATCCCTGCCGATGACTGGGTAGCCCAGGCCTATGGGTTTGCTCGACAGCGACCCAATGTGGGCGTCTATGGCGGCCAAATCCATGGTGAATTTGAAATTGAGCCCCCTCCTAACTTTGCCAGGATCCAGTCGTTTTTAGCTATTCGAGAACGGGGAGAGCGGCCCCATCGCTACAATCCCACCTATTTGAGTTTGCCCCCTTCTGCTGCCTGGGTGGTGCGTAAACAAGCCTGGCTACAAAGTGTCTCTAGCCAGCCTAAGCTGGGGGGACGAACCCAGGGCTCCATGGTGCAAGGAGATGACTATGAGCCCCTACTCCATATGCATCGGAACCACTGGGAGATTTGGTATAACCCTGACATGCATGTGTTTCACCAAATCCCTAAGTCTCGGCTAGACCCCGGCTATCTGCTGGCCCTGAGTCGAGGGTGTGGTCTCTGTATTTGTCAGCTGAGGATGATCAACACTCCACCCTGGCAAAAGCCGTTTCTGTTTGTCAAACTGTTGCTGAGCAATCTGCGTCGAGTAGTCCTACATTGGCTCAAGTATCGCCATGTTCTAAACACGGACGTAGTGGCCGCCTGTGAGATGGCATTTTTTATCGGTAGCTTTGTCAGTCCTTTCTATTATTTAAAGACTTTGTTAGGTCCCCGGAAAAAAGTGAACCTGGGAGAAAACAGTGGCTCACTCTATTCTAGGACCCAGTCAACGGCGGTCCATAGGATTTAAGGGATCTACCGTTACTTGGCATGAATGTGCATACACCTGTAATTGCTATTGGTTTAGATGCGGCTGATCCACATTTGCTGGATCGCTGGATGGCTGAGGGCAAGCTAAAAAATCTCAATCAGCTGAGACAGCAAGGAACCTACGGCCATCTCCACAATACGGTCAGCTACAACGACATTCCTACCGAAACCTCTGCCACTGAGCGTCTGTGGGTCATGTTTGGGACCGGGTGTGAGCCTACAAAAACAGGGTACTGGTCTCCGGTGCATTACTCAGCCAGGGACTATGGCATTGTCCATGACACAGTTGACGGGGCCTATGATTTCAAGGCTTATCCTCCCTTTTATGCTTTAGGTGAGGATTATAAGGTGGCTGTTTTGGATGTGCCGGTATCTCGGCTGTCTGAGAATGTCCATGGTTTGCAAGTGTTGGGCTGGGGTGGTCATGCTCCCCACACCCCTAGCCATTCTCACCCGCCGGACGTCTTACCCAAACTAATCAAACAATATGGCAAGAATCCAATTTTGCATAAGGATTATGGCTGCTGGTGGGATCAGGCCTATGTGCAACGGATTAAGACGGGGCTAAAGACCAGCATTGCTACTCGATCTCGCATGTGCCAAGATCTGCTGACGCAGGAGAACTGGGATCTATTTCTCACGGTGTTTGGGGAGAGCCACACCGTATCCCATGATTTTTGGCATTTGAGTCAGGTGGATAATCCCCTTTATCCCTATAAAAGTGAGCCTGATAACGATCCGATGTTGGCAGCCTTTGAGGATATGGATCGGGCCATTGGTGAGATTGTGACCGCCGCACCTGACCAGGCCAATGTTGTCATTTTTTCACTCCATGGCATGGACAACAACGTCACCGACATGTACAGCATGACGTTTTTGCCTGAGGTGCTGTATCGCTATAGCTTTCCAGGGAAATGTGCGATCGCAAAAGGCCACATCGGCAAAAAATGTCCGCCACCCCATGTGAACCCCAAACGAAAAAGCTGGTCCGGTGAGATTTGGCAACAGCGGCACGACCCCAATCCCCTAAAGCGGATGCTGATGCCCTGGATTCCCAGTAAATTTGATCGCCATCTCAATGCAGGACCAACGCCACCCTTAGAGTCACCCTATGCGCTGCGGCAGCAGAGACAGGCCCTAAACTGGATGCCAGCCATGTGGTACAGCCCCCTATGGCCCCAGATGAGGGCCTTTGCACTGCCCGCCTTTGCGGCGGGGCATATTCGCATTAATCTCACAGGCCGAGAGCCCCAAGGTATGATCGACGTCGCTGACTACACTGCCGTTTGTGATGAGATTACCCAACTGCTGGATCGGTTAAAACACGGAAGAACCGGTCAACCAGTGGTTAAAAATGTAGTACGTACCCGTACTGAAGAGAATGCCTTGAGTGATAGTCCCGACCTGCCAGATGCAGATCTGGTGGTAATTTGGCACGACCAACCCAGTGATGTGGTGGATAGCCCTGACCTGGGTAGAATTGGTCCCCTCACCTATTACCGCAGCGGTGGGCATCGCCCCTCTGGATTCTTGTTGGCTAAGGGGCCTGATATCAGACCGGGAGATACTTTTGAGAACTCCAGAGCCATTGACATTGGTCCGACTATCAGGGCCTTAATGGGAGCCTCTCCTCTGACTAACTGTGATGGAGTTTCTCTCGTGTAATCAATGACACATCGATTACTTAAATAAAACAAATCTTAAATTAATTGTTGATCGTCACCAATAAGGGCGAAAAACTCCACTTTTCCAAGGCTTATCCGGATTTTAATCAAGCCATCTTGATTAAATCTTTATAACAGGGTTCTTCTATTTCTAAAATCGGGCAAATTGAACAGTAAGTCGTCGTTATGGACAACGTCGGCTGGCATGATGGAAATGCACTTTGTAAGGAACGGAGCGACATGACTAATTCAGGTGGACCAGAAGGCGCGGATAAGAAAGTTGTGGCTGGAATCTTAGGTATCCTGTTGGGAGCCTTGGGGATTCACAAGTTTTATTTGGGCTATACCAATGAAGGCATCATTATGCTGCTAGTCTGCCTCATTGGTGGCACAGTTACCTGTGGTATTGGATCAGCCGTAGTCGGCGTGATCGGCCTAGTGGAGGGGATTTTATACCTGACTAAATCTGATGAAGAATTTGTTAGCACCTACGTCACTGGTAAAAAGCCCTGGTTCTAAGCCGTCATTGTCCAAGCCGTCTGTCTATCTGCGGTTCGGTATCTTAGGCATCCTGGCTACACCGCTGCTGATAGTGTTACTTCAGGCTTTTGGCTATGAGGTAAAGCTGTGGGGATGCCCGCTGAAGGCGCTGGTGGGTATTCCCTGTCCCACCTGGGGAATGACGCGGGCGGTATTTGCGATCGCACATACCCAATGGTCCACTGCGATCCAACATCACCTGCTATCTCCCCTTGTGGTTATCCTATGGGGTGTAGCCCTGGTGCAGTGCAGTTTAGAGCTTTTCACCCAGCGGATTTGGAGTCGCTGGTGGCAGCGGCGTACTGTCTGGGCAAGTGGGCTACTGCTTATGTTTGGCTACCATGGCTATCGGCTGTATGGGTTATGGACCTCAGGTATCCTGGCGGTAGATATGCAAAACTCATTATTGAGTCACCTGATGTAGTTCAGGTTTAAAGGTCAGTTTTTCTCTTGGAAAAATCCCATGCGCAATCGCAAACTCCCACTAAAAGCAGGCTTAGCGCTGGCGGGCTTAACCTACTGCCAGCTCTTTGCCCATATGGAGATTAACCCCTTTCTCAAAAACTATTTGATCCTGGTGCCTATCCAGTTGGGGGTGCTGATGTATTTTGGTTATGCCTACTGGAGCGGTAAGTATAAGCAGCCTTGAGGAGCTGGCAAATGTAAAGGTTTAGATTAGGACAGGCAGTGGATAGTGGTGTTTCAACAACTAAAGCCACGCGAAAAAGCTATATTGATGGCTTGTTAGTGCCCTATAAAATATTGCTGATCAGGCTATCAGGGAGAGGTAGGGAGTAGTTGATTGTGTATGCTCTAAACTACTACCTATATGAAGCCCCTAAGCTTGGACCTGGATACTTCCATGGGAGAACCCCGCCTCAAGTTATCGGAAAACTTAACTGAGTTCCCCCTAGAGATTCTAGAGTTGGCGGATTCATTAGAGATTTTGGATCTATCCAATAATCGTCTCAAGACTCTACCACAAGAGTTTTCCCAGTTCAAAAAGCTTAGAGTTGCATTCTTTAATAATAATCAGTTTGAAGAGTTTCCAGAGGTATTGGCAACTTGCCCTAATCTCTCGATGGTGGGGTTTAAGAATAATCAGATCCACACCATTAGTGAATCTGCCCTTTCCCCTAATATTCGCTGGCTAATTCTCACCAATAATCAGCTAACCACATTGCCCAAGAGCATTGGCAACCTGACCAAATTGCAAAAATGTATGCTGGCAGGCAATCGGCTGCAAAGCTTGCCTGTAGAACTTGCTAATTGTAAGAGTTTAGAACTGATACGACTGGCGGCTAATGAGTTGCGATCTCTGCCTGACTGGCTGTTAACGCTGCCCCGGTTAACCTGGCTAGCCTATGCAGGCAACCCCTTCTGCCCATCGGCTCCCTCCAGCAATAACGCTCTAGCAAACATTGACCCAACAGAATTACAGCTGGGTGAAGTACTGGGGCAGGGAGCCTCTGGCGTAATTTACAAAGGGCTGTGGCAACCGGCTGGAGAATCTCACACCGTGGCTGTCAAACTCTTTAAAGGAGATATCACCAGCGATGGCCTACCCTTGGATGAAATGCGCGCCTGCATTGCGGCGGGGACTCATCCCAATTTGGTTAACGTAATGGGTAAACTCAGTCAGCCCATCGATGGCAAAAACGGTCTGGTTTTCTCCTTTATTACCTCTGAGTATGTCAACCTGGGGGGACCCCCAAGCCTAGATTCCTGTACCCGAGATACCTACAGTGACGGCACCACATTTACGCTACCAGTGATCTTAGAAATCACTCAAGGGATAGCCTCTGTGGCAGCCCATCTCCATAGCCGAGGGCTGATGCATGGAGATCTGTATCCCCATAATATTTTAGTTGATGCTCAGGGTAAGAGTATTTTAGGTGATTTTGGCGCGGCATCTTTTTATGATGTGAATGACGCTGCCGTTGGAGACTTTTGCCAAAGATTAGAGTCCAGGGCATTTGGCTGTTTGTTAGAAGATTTGTTGGACCGCTGTGGTGCTAAGGAGACTGAGGTTAAACTTGTGCAGCATTTGCGCCAGCTACAGCAACAATGTATGTCACCAGTAACGAGTGAGAGACCCCTCTTTAATGAAATTTGCCACCATTTAACAGAGGTATCAGCACTTGTTTGAGGTTGCTCCTTTTCGAGTTTATCGTCCTACGACCAGGCCATTGCCCATTGTTGCTAGCATTCCCCACAGCGGCCTGGTAGTTCCGGAGGCGATAATAACAACCTTAAATTCCACCTATCGGAACTATCTTCCCCATCAAGACTGGCATTTAGATAAACTCTACGATAGCCTCCCTAAGTTAGGGATTACGGTGTTAGAAGCCGTGTACAGTCGCTATGTTGTAGACCTTAATCGAGCTGCGAAAGCTCCGTTGATGGGGAGTTTCTGGCAGGCAGCTGTAGCAAAACAAACCGCTTATGGCCAATCCCTGTATCAAGAGTTGCCTACTTCAGAACAGGTCGAAGCTCGGATTCAACAGGTTTATCGTCCCTATCATCAACAGCTAATGGGTCTGCTTCAAGAGAAGATTGATCAGTTTGGCTACGTATACCTGTTAGATTTACACAGTTTTGCAGGGCCTATTGTTGATCAGGTGTGTTTGGGCAATGATAATG
>JBCCJR010000021.1:0-25294 GCA_039045805.1 Cyanobacteria bacterium P01_C01_bin.118 | reverse complement strand
GTTGCAATGGGCGGTTGACGGTTTAGACAGCTGACGCATCGTTGATTATGGCTTGAACATGTAGACGCAGCTATATCGCCCCACATCTTTGCTATCCTGTCAATGCGTAAGTCCTATATCTTTTACTATCTAAAATTTTGTCAACGTTAACGGCAGCAGTCAAGCTGACAATATTACGGGCAATAACGATAATAATGTTCTCAACGGTGGCGGCGGCAACGATGTGATTGCAGGCGGTATTGGCAGTGACACCCTGGATGGTGGTATCGGCGATGATGATCTATTTGGTGAAGCTGGCAATGACCTCCTGCTAGGGTTTACGGGCAACGACGTATTGCTGGGCGGTGCTGGCAATGACACATTGCTAGGCGAAGCTGATGATGATGCCTTAGCGGGTTATGGCTTTACCACAGAGGAGTATGACCTGTTGAGCGGCGGCACTGGCGCTGATGTATTTTTCTTGGGAGATACCTCTGGAGCGTATTATCAAGGGCTGGGCTATGCCACTATTACTGACTTTAAAAACATTGAAAGCGATGCTATCTTGTTGGCTGGTAATGCAACTACCTACAGCTTGGGTGTTCAAGACTTCTCGGGTAGCAGTGACCTGGACACGTTGATTTACTTTAATGATGACCTGATCGGTGTGGTAGAGGATTCAACCAATGTTACTGCCGGTGATTTTCTTTATGTGTAAGACATTGATGTAGTTGGGTTTGCCGAATATTTTGTCAATCAGCTCTGAGTTTTGCACTCAGAGCTTTCCCCGTATTGGAGGCGACGGAAGGGGAGGGCAGAGGCTTTAGCATAGTTACGGCCATTCATGTAGCATTCTAAGCATATTAAGAGATACTGTTTTAGGCAACGTAATGTAGAGTGTTGGTGGAGTGTTTAAAGATGTTGCTTGGGGTCCTCCGAGTTCCCTTCCGGAAGTAGTTAAGTTATCTCTTTTGGGCGTATTGGGGTTTCCCATGGTTAGGGCCGGAACGCCGCCCAAAAACCCACCGTACTGGGTTATTCCTAATGGCATTGAATTGGGGTTACAGCGGGGACAATCATAGAGGTTTTGGGTCGATTACTGCGGAAAATGCAGAGCACAAAACTCATATTATTATGAGGTTGTTTCGTAATGACTTGTTTGGTGTTGTTTAGATAAGCAACGATAAAAGCCTCTTGAAACTCATTCCAAGAGGCTATGGTTAAATTAGAGCTAAGCTAGCGGTCTAGTCTAAAAGACCTACTTCGCGAGCCCGCACATAAGTTTGTATGCGAATGTTGATGCCTTCGTCTGGATACACCTGGAGGGCGTCCTGTACTCGAGTCCAGTAGTAACGAACGGTGCGCTCTCCCACATGCATGCGTTCAGCGATGGCCTTATCCGTCATGCTTTCATTAAAGGCCAGTTCGATTACCTGTAGCCATTCGGGCTTTACTTCTAACCCGGTGCGCATTTCTGGCGGAGTGTAGAGCAGCCCTTTGAGCGACCAGTCTACTTTGGTGAGCATTTCAGCACTGGTTAGGCTTTTATCGGCAATGGTAAAGCCACCTTTGTGGGTATCGATTACGGGCTTAAGCCGCACTAGTGATCGCACATGGGCACTTTGCACCACAATATTCAGCTCTGGATAGTCTGTCAGCAAGTCCTTTAGTAGATCTAAACCCGACTGGGTTTGGGACTCTTCACCAGTGGTCGCGGGCACAGAAAGGTCCATCACCAATAGGTCTGGTGGCGTACTTGAGACCAGTGCCTTTGCCTCAGCTGCCGTACTTGCTGTAGTGATTTTACTATCGGGATATTGTTCCTGAAGTACGCTGCAGGTACCGGCCAAAATAGCCGCATGGTCATCTAGAACAATAAATATAGGGGCCTTAACCTCTGTATTAGGCATAACAAGGAATTCCTAGAATAGAAAATAAACACACTTTGAAAACTATTGCGGCTTCAAGCTCAGACCGTTAGATAGGGACCAGCGAACCGATTAAAGCAAAATAGGGTCAGACAGACTCGGGCGCTTACAACCATCATAATTAAATCTCCTAACTATGCTGATTAGTCCCCCAGCTTAATCGACACTTTAGCTTGGCATCATTTTGCTCAATATCTAATGTACCGGATATTAGACTGTGGAAAATTTCTTTGAGATATTTGACTTCAGGGACGTCCTCAACCTGGGGGACATCCTGCTGGTATGAACTGTTGACAAACTGCAGATAGTTGACTGAGCCATCACGCCAGAGTCGAACTTTGAGGGGAGACTGGGCATCTATGGATAATAGTGACAATAGCTCATCTACAATGGAGATGACAATTTGATTGCTTTCGACACTTTCTGTAAACCAGTCTGTAGATCCATCAATCTCAAAAGGAATATCACCTGAGATTTGCTGTTTGATTAGAAACTTTAGTGCCAGGGGCAGGCTGTCTTCTACAAACGGTGGGGAGAGTTGATTACTGAGTTGTTCTAAGGTCTGGTAAAAATGATTAAACTGTTCCAGATATGACGCAGGAACCTCTTGATCCGTTTTTTCCAGATAGCGACGTAGGGCAAACGCATCTTGTAATAGACCATCGCGGACAATTTCTGCCTGATAATGTTGTTGTTGCCGTTGCTGACGGTACCACCATTGCCAGGCTGCCTGCTGCTGCTCAGACTGCTGCGATCGCACTCGCAACTTCAAGATCGAACTCACTACCAATATCACTACACCTATACCTATTAATACGCCATCAACCTGGGCCATGACAGTCTTCATCATTCTGTAGAAGTTGGCCCGATCACAGCATAAAAGTCAATACTGGTGGGTGGGACAGCCATCTGAGCAGCACTCTTAGCGACTACCGGTCAAGCCTACCAACGATTATGACAGGATGTCTTGCAGTTTTCTGCAAAGATGACTGCAAATTTATTAAACGATATCCCCCAGATCCCTTCAGAATATTAGACACCTTCTAGAGTGATGGTTTCAGACGTACCAAAATCATCCTCATTAATCGGTTCAATGGCGGCTGTCCCATCTGGCACCCGGTGCAGCGTCACCGTGTAGGTACGCCAGTATTCGCCACCATCGCGATATTCCACAATAAACTCTAAGGGATCGCTAAAGGCAGCCAGACGCTGCCGTTTACGAAACTGCTGGGCATCGTTATCCCAGTCAATGCCGGTGGCAAATTTAAGGTCACACTTACAAGTACTCAGGTTGTCCAACGTTATCTGACTGTTAGCTTTAACATAGACGAACCGTAGCGTTTCCCCTGAGTCCCGATCGGTGAGTTTCACCGCTGCGTCGCGGTTCTCGCCATTGTCAATGGTTAACTGACTGTAGCCAACCACTCCTTGCACCGGAACAATATCAGTCCCATTCTCCAGAGATACAGGAAGACGCAGCAAAGATACATCAGGAGAATGGGCCAACGCTTCTACCACGGGCTCAATGGAAAGCACTTTGGCCGTAGACAGATTGTTTAAGGTAACAGCAAACACACCACAACCAAACGTGCTGGAAAAAAAGATGCGTAACCACTTTTAGCGACGCTGCTGCTGGATACGTTGCTGAAGCATTGTATTGGAAAAAACCATAGCCATTAAAAATCATCGGGCTCAGCGATTTTGCCGCTTCATAACGTCATGCTTCTCATTTGGCTGGGCCTATTCAAATCAAACCTTGCACTTTTCGGCAATCAAGGTATCCGGTTTCGCAGAATCAGTCTGCACATAGGGTAGGTGTTTCAAGGAGTGGCAGCTTTTAACTTAGTCAGTATCAGGATATTGGCTGATATTTATCAGCACATTTCATTGATAACAGCCCCTTCGCAATTCTTGTAAGACCATGGAAAGTTTCTCTCATTACTGGCAATTAGCAAAAATCACAAGCTCCGGCCGCTATTACTGCAAGACATTTTCAAATGTTCAGACTTGGTTTATTCAGTGCTTTTTGAGTGAGCTAGACGATGTCTCAGATCGTCATGTACAGGATGCGCTTGTGGAACGATGGCAGGCGGGTGAAGCAGATGCAGCCATTGTTCAATTAAGTTTACGCTGCTTTATCAGTCACCATATTTATAATACGTGTCGTCACCTGGCACAGCAGTTTGGACAACACTATGGGTTTCGCACAACAGATTTACTTCCCTATGTGTTAGATGACAATGGACGACTAGAGAATACCTATCGTCCCTTTACTCTGGAGATTTTAGAACGTTACAGCCTCAGTAAAGCCAAGCTCAGCACCTGGACCACCCATCTGACTAAAAACCACCGCAGCTTAAATGATTTTCTCTTGGAACAGGGGCTTTACCGCATTAGCAACTGGGCCATTCTCAATGACACCACATGCTCTCAGCTAGATCGCATTTTTCACAACTTTTATCAGTTTCCTGAATCAGAACGCCAGGCTGCTCAAGCTCTATTAGACCGATACCATCAGGTATACCGTCGCGATCGCAACCTCAAATTGCAAACCCGACGGCAAGGGGCCCGTTGTCAGTCACCAACCTATGAGCAGTTAGAAAAAATTGCTATTGACCAACCTCCCACCAAAGTCCTGACCCAGCTAGAAGATATAGCAACAAAGCTACGACAGTATCGCATCTATCGCCGCAGCGGCCATGTGCAAACCCTTGGCAATGTTGTTTTTCTAGATGCGATGGACAACTTCTCCGTTGAAAACTATATGAGCGTCGATGCTAGTTCCCATAGCAATGACACAGACGAACAACAAACCTTTTTCCAGCAGTATCAACGCAGTCTAGAAGAATGCCTACAACAGGCAATCCATCAGGCGCTGCAGCAGCGAATAGATCAATTACAGCGGTCTAGTGAGCTAAAAGCACAGGCCTATCTAGAAGCCGTACGCCTCTTTCATCAGGAAGGGCTATCCATGGGGACAATCGCCACCCGCCTTAGCCAAAAGTTCTCTCCCCAGCTTAGCTTCAATAGCCAGGTACAAATCACCCGCCTATTAAAACTCAAAAACCTGCGTGCCCAGATTCGACAGTTCACCCTCGACACGATCAAAACCTTTGTCTATCAAGCAGCCGGTCAGCACACATCAGCCCAGCGTCTGACTGAACTAAAGGCCGACATTGAAACTATTCTCACCCAGACTATCGATCAAATCATTGGCGAAGCCGCCGCCGAAGCCCAGAAGCCAAACCGCCAAAATCCCCAAAGTCGTCTAAATTGTACTTTATGTGAAGTGGTAAAGACGTTGGCTGCCTAGGATTTGTTAGGGAAGAAGGAGGAGGGGGAGGCAAGGGAGGAGGGGGAGGCCTCAACTCAAGCCGCTAGCTCCAAGGGATGCTCAAGATTTGACAGGGATTCTAGGGATTCTTTCAAATCTGCGGTCAGTAACATAGCCTGACGCTTGGCGGAACCAGAGGCCACATAGTTACTAACAGAAAGCGGTTCACCAATGCGGACCTCCACTTGACTCCCAAAGCGAGGATGGGGACTGTCATAGTCCAGGTAAATAGGCAGCACCTTGACCCCCAAATTTGGCCTCGACTGCTCCGCCTGGAGAGCCAATCTAGCCAGGCCAGGTTTTAGAGGCTGTACGGGCTTTTCACGAAATATATCCCCTTCAGGAAAAATGACAAGGGCTTGCTGATTTTGGAGCAGTTTGACACCATGGCGCAGCGTTGCGATCGCAGGACGTCTCACATCCACCGGAAATCCGCCCAGACGCTTAATCGCCCAGCCTTGCACACCGAGACACTCATCAGCCGTCACCATAAAACGCAGATAGCGCCCTGTCGCCTGATGGCCCACTAACCCTACTAACAAAGCATCCCACCGGGAGCGATGGGTGGGAGCAAAGACAACGGGGCCATGGGTAGGAATATTTTTCTGTCCGGTAATACGAATATTCTTAAAGAAATTCGGCAGCAAAATGTCTTCACCGATTTTGTAAACAAGCGGCGCTAACCAGGGAGATAGCTTCGACGAACAGGAAGCAGGGGACACAGTCGGCTGTCTGTGAAGTAAAAATTGTGGACTAAAGGCCATTAGCGATGCTCAGGAATATGAAGAACACACCCAATGCAAAACCAGATCGCTGGCAGTCGCCCAGGAGCCGAGCAGGAGCTATGTGCTTAACGATACTTGACTTTGCACTTGTATACATACCATAAACCTTTAGCCAGGTTTGGCATGGCACAGTGCAGGACAGTTTTACCGCCGTCTCTGACGAAACCAGTTCTGTAACTGCTGTTGGCAGGAAGATGCGAGAATTCCCCCCTGTACATTTAGGCAGTGATTAGACGCTGGTCCATCTGGCACATTTAAAACAGAGCGAATTGCCCCAGTTTTTAGGTCATCTGTTCCATAAACTAGTAATCCCAGCCGCGAATGCACAATTGCACCAGCACACATAGGACAAGGTTCTAGCGTAACGTATAGACGACAGTCATTCAGATGCCAATTTTGCAGCCGCTGCCCCGCCTGACGCAGCGCCAGAATCTCCGCATGGGCTGTCGGATCATGGTCCCGCTCACGGCGATTAGCCGCCTCCGCAACCACCTCATCGTCGGGCCCTACAATAACTGCCCCCACTGGCACCTCGCCCACATCCCCAGCCAGCTCCGCCAGCTCCAACGCCCGCAGCATCCAGCGGCGATGATTCAAATAAATGGGATTATCCAACGGCGGCGGCGGCAGATCAAACGGCATCTAGACTATCCCAAAATAAGTCAGTACTAGCGGCTCTTCCCCCGTATTAACCACCTCATGCAAATCCCCCGGCTCCACCAAAATACAAACCCCGGGCGTCAGCTCCTGATCAACCTCATTTACCCGCATTGTGCCATTCCCAGCCGACACAAAAAACACCTCATACATGTCTGAATGTGAATGGGCATTAGCCACCTGCCCGGGTACAAACGTCGCCTGGGAAAAGTTAGTCAGATGGGGAATATCCCCCGGCTGCAACATCACCTTTTTACGAATCGCCGCATTATGGGAAACCCCCTGGTCTGCCAGCTCACTCAGGCTTACTCGTTTCATTAACATCCTCCGTGGAAGTCTTGTTAGACAAAACAAAGGTACTAAGATCAGTCTTGCCCACCATTGGAATCTCAGGCACCGGATCGTACCCCCCTTCATGCCAGGGATTACAGCGAACAATCCGCTTAATAGCCATCCAACCACCGCGTACTGCCCCAAAGCGATCAATAGCTGTTAGCGCATAGTTAGAACAGCTCGGCGTATAGCGGCAGGTGGGGGGCAGTAGCGGGGAAATAAACATCCGATAGCCCCGAATGATTACCTTGAGCACCAGTTTCATAACGGTGGGGTCTGAGTGATTTCTCGATTATGCCAGGTCGGCAGGGATATTGGAGATATCACCTGTATAGCTGAGCTACTCCGGCGATATTGTCTGCACCATAGCCTAACTTTTGGGCTTGTTGGTAGACCTTTCGAATCGCTTTGACGGCTGGAACGTCAGCCTCAAGTGACTGAGCAAACTCCTGGGTATAGCGAAAGTCTTTTTCCACCAGGTCAATAGGAAACAGCGGAGCGTAATTTTGAGCTGCCATGAGAGCCCCAATCCCCTTAAGGGCAGGACTGGTAGTGGGCATTTGACCTAACCAGTCAATAGCAGATTCTCCAGGCATACCTGCTTTTTGTAGCATGCCAAGAATTTCGCCTAGAGCCGCTACTTGGATACCAAAGAGAGTATTGATAGCCAGCTTGAGAGCCATACTAGCGGTGGCGTCACCTACATGATGTATCACTCCAGAGTGACTTTCAAGCAAGGGCCGCATCCTAGCTAGTGTGGCTGTATCCCCACCCACTAGTTGGATGAGTTTACCCGCTTCGGCCTGGGGACGAGAGCCAACGACTGGGGTCGCTAAAAATGGATGGTTGAGCGCAGCCATTTTACCTGCCAGTTCATCACTCCAGCCAGGGGTGAGGGTGCTGTATTCAAGGGCAATTGCGTCCTTTTTTAACCCATAGATTGCCCCGGCGTGATCTAACCAAACCTGACGGGATGCCTCATCATCAGCCACCATGACAATCACCACGTCTGCTGTCCGGGCGGCCTCTTCAGGTGAGGTACACGCAATTGCTCCTTGGTCCACCAGAGGCTGACAGCGATCCGGCGTACGGTTCCACACCCGGAGAGAGTGCCCCGCCATTACTAAATGGGTGGCAATGCGAGTCCCCATGGCCCCCATCCCTAAAAATGCAATGTTAGTCATAGCCTTATTCAGTTACATTACCGGCATCATATCCATGACAGCTTTCACAATAAACACTTAAAATCTCAATAAACTCATGCGACTTACGCACGAATGGAGCTATCAGCACTGGAGCTATTTATTGATGTGATGCAGCAGCGCAGCTTTGCGGCAGTGGCTCGGAGTCGCAATGTTGATCCGTCATCGGTGTCGCGAACTATTGCCAAGCTAGAAAAAGACTTAAAAATTCGTCTGTTTCAGCGCAGCACTCGCAAATTGCAGCCCACAGAAGCGGGCCAGATCTACTTTGACCGAGTATTTCCAGCAGTGGCTGAATTAATAGCCGCACGGCAGCTAGCCATGGAGGCCAGTCAGACGCTTGGGGGGACGCTGCGGGTAACGGCTCCTACTGTGTTTGCAGAAAAGCAGATAACGCCGCTACTGCCAGAATTTGCCAGGCGTTATCCAGAATTGCGGGTTGAGCTGCTGTTGGTGGATGCCTATTTGGATTTGATTGCTGAACGAGTTGATGTGGCGATTCGAGTGGGGGCGCTGCAGGATAGCACCTATCGTTTGCAGAAACTGCGCTCCATGGAGTTTTTTATTTGTGCAGGTCCGGAATATTTGCAACAAAATGGCGAGCCCAAAAGACCTGAGGAGATTATTAACCACAGCTGTTTGTTGTTTCCCCGTAGGAATCACAGCCTCAGCTGGTTGTTTAAAGATAACGCTGGCCAGATAACAGAAATACCGATCCAGGGGCAGTATTTGATCACAAATTCAGCGGCGATTCGGGAGTGTGCGATCGCAAACATGGGCCTCACCCTCCTCCCTGACTGGCTTATTGAAAAAGATATTGCCACAGGTCAACTAGTCAGGCTCTTTAGCCACTACACCGTCACCGCCACCAACTTCAACAGCGCCGTATGGTTACTTTATCCATCTCAGACCTTTATTCCTCAAAAAACTCAAGTATGGATTGATTATTTAGCTGAAAACTTTCACCCAAACATCGCTAAAGCAGCCGACTGTTAAGCAAACCTTCCCCGTTTTTCAACTTTGGGACGATGTAGAAGCCTAAAACTCAGGGGTAACGTTCACTTCATTCGCAGTCTAATGACAATTAAGCATTGCTGGGTGCTTTGCTCGCCTCATTAACAACAACTTTCTCCGCCTCCAATACTTCTAGGTAGTCAGCCAGTTTTGTCCAATCCTTTGCAGCCCTCGCATTGCCATTCTCAGCTGCAAACCTGAGCGCACTAATGATTATCTTTTTTTGACTCTCAGTTACTATATATTTCATGGCCAGAGTTATTGGGTAATCAGCTTATTGAGTCTGAACACTTTGCTCTAACTTTTAGCGTTTGTTAACTGAAAGGAATCCTAAGTAACCGTTAGTACTAAGACCTGGATTACTGAGAGAAAATTCCTGACAATGCAGCGCTAATATCCGAGCTTCTTGACAGCTAAGTGTGTAATAAATTTCTATACCCGACTGTAATCATTGGTACAGTCCGGCCAATGTATAGCGTGGCATACATCCTTCAGAGCATGTCGTACAAGATTTTTTAGGCCCTTGCTCAAAAAATCAGGACCAGCCTCGTCAACATAATGAGAGAAGCTGGCCCTAATTGAATTATTTAATTGTCAGCAATTGTCAGCCGCTATTAGGCAGGGGAAAGAAATAAAGTCAGGGAGCGTCTGTCAAAGGACTGAACCTTACCTGCACTCTCCAGGTCAGTAATGACCCTTTGGAGTAGATCCGTGGCGCGATCGCGATGCTGGTGTTCCCGACCCCGCAAACGTACAAGAAACTTTACAGAATCGCCCTTATTTAGCCACTCAGTTGCCCGTTTTACACGTAGCAAATAATCTGACTCGCCAATGTTAGGCCTAAACTTAACCTCTTTGACCGACGGTCGCGACGTCTGCTTTTGACGCTTGCTTTGCTGGTATTGCAGCTTACCGTGGTCCATCGCTTTAGCTACTGGCGCAACGCCCTCACGGGGCTGAGAAACTACTACCAGGTCCAAGTTGTGCTCTTTTGCCATCTTGATAGCGTCAGCTGTATCGATGACGCCATGGTTTTCACCGGTGTGGTCGATGAAAAGGACTTGAGGATCCTTAATATGGCGATTTACGAGAGGCTTCTTCTTCTTAGTAATAGGACTAGACTCCAATACTTACAGTATGTACTCACTACGATAGACTAACTTTCCATAATTGGAACGTCTACATTTAGAGGGATATCCGACCTGAATCTTTACGTCGGTATCCCAGTTACATGTTAAACCCAGCCCATACCTGTTATAAAAGCCATGTTGACCCAATAATTTTCAATGGCCGCCCCAAATTTTTCTAGTGAATCCGTCCTCGAAGCCTTGAGCTGGCGTTACGCCACCAAGATGTTTGATGCCAGCAAAAAAATCCCTGCCGATACCTGGTCAGCCTTGGAGCAAAGTTTGGTTCTAGCACCGTCCTCATTTGGTCTGGAACCCTGGAAATTCTTTGTGATAGATGACGCAGCCGTAAGGGCAAAGCTGCTGGAAGCATCCTGGAAGCAATCCCAGGTGGTGGACGCCTCCCACCTGGTGGTATTAGCCATCAAAACAGGCCTAAACGAAGCCGATGTAGATCGCTCCATGGCTCGCACTTCAGAAGTCCGCAATGTGCCTCTGGAGTCTTTGGAAGGATATGGCAAGGTGGTCAAAGGTTTTATGAAAGGGTTAGCCGATGTAGATGGCTGGTCCACCAGACAGACCTACATTGCCCTGGGTCAGCTGATGGTCAGTGCGGCCTTGCTTGGCATCGACACCTGCCCCATCGAAGGGTTTATGCCCGATAAGTACGATGAGATTTTAGGCTTACCTGAAATGGGCTATCACTCAGTAGTGGTTTGCGCCGCCGGATATCGGTTAGAAAAAGATAAGTATGCGAGTCTACCCAAGGTTCGCTTTCCGATAGAAGATAAGGTGCAACACATCTAGGCTTTCTGGAAGATAAGGTGCAACATACTTTTTGTCTCTATTGACATTTGTTGTAGAAACACTGGCAGGTGCATTGCATGCAATGCACCTGCCAATTTCTGAGAATGCCAATCAAAACAATTTCATCTGACCGGCGTCACCTTGGGCTGATGTGCCCACTGATGGCATCGGTCCTCTATTAGACGCTAATCGATCCGCTAATCGCGTTGTTTCTGGCAACCGATACTTAGGTGTACATTGCAGCACATAATCAACAGCCGTTTCTAAACTGACGCGATGACCTGCAGATACAAACAGGGGTTTGGTTCCAGTACGACTCCGCAGAACTGCCCCGATACGCTCGCCTCGATCCATTAAAGGCACCCAGGCTCCTTTCTCCGGGGGCAGTTCTGCATGGGTGCCGAGCAGTCTAGACTTAGCCACCCCAATAGTGGGTTTATCAATCAGTACTCCTAAATGGCTGGCAATCCCTAATCGTCGCGGATGGGCAATCCCGGCACCATCACACAAAATCAAGTCCGGTTCTATCGTCAGCTGAGTCAGGGCATCGAGCACCGTGGGCATTTCGCGAAACGATAGCAGGCTAGGTACATAGGGAAATGTAGTAGGGCGATAGGCGATAGCCTGCTCTAGCAGCGTTAGCTGCGGCAACTGTAAAACGACTACCGCTGCTCGGGTAACGGTACCGTCCTGCTCAAAGCCAGCATCTACCCCTGCTACGGTGGTAATGGATTCAAACTGATTCGTGGTTATTACCCGATCCCGTAGCTGGTTTTGGATTGCGATCGCACCCTCAGCATCAGCGGGCCAGGTATTGGGGATATCAATTTTCATTATTCCTATGGAGCAAATTGGGTATGCTTCGGTAGCATCAGAGAGGTTTGATGCAGCGATCGATAGCAGTCGCTATCAATCGTTTGTCGGGGTATGGACATGACCTAAAGCATTTAGGCATATCCGCTGTTTAAGCAACCTGACAGATGTTAAGTATCAGGAGCCTACAGTGGGTCTTTTAATAAGCATTCAATCAATCGGTAAACAAGTAACGCTATCGCTTATGGGTAGTGTACTTCTGTCGGTAGCCGCTCCCGTTACCCAGGAGCCAAAGGCCAGCATTGCCATTAATCAGATTGAACTCTCAGAAGAGCATGTTCCAAGCCGGATTGCCGATGAGACCCTGGTCAATGTAGCTAAATCAGACAAACTCACTAACCAACGTCGATGGTTTCTAATCACCCAAGGACTATTTGCCACAGCAGTGGGATTAAGTTCATTGGCCCTGGCATATGGTGTGTATAGTTACAGTCAACAAAATAAACGACAGCAGCTGGAGCTGTTGCGTCATGCCACCCGAGAATTTGAGAATGATCCTGACATTTCCCAAGCACTAAAGATTTTAGATTTTGAGGAATATCGCTCCTACAATAAAGACAACAATCAAGGTATTTCGACCCAATCAACTACATTTCAGGTGACAGAAGATATGCTCAGCCGTGCTCTGGCTGATGATGGTTACCGACAATATCAGCGGGCACTGCTTGAGAAACTTTCACCCGATGATGAAAACTACGCCTTGGCAATGCGTAACTACTATGCCGAAACGACTGTTCGGGATTGGTTTAACAAGATGCTCAATTCCATGGAGCACTTTAACCATCTGGTGGAGGCTAGGGTCTTTACCGTTAAAGAAGTAAAACCCTGGCTACTGTACTGGGTACGCCTAATTGCCGATGAAAAGTATCGTCGTAATAATGATTCTCGGATTTATAACCGGCTTTATAACTATATTCACGATCATGGCTTCAATGGTGTTAAAGACCTCTTTGAGCGGTTTGGCTATCGAATTCTGCGAACGCCTTATCAAGAAGATGATTTCACTAAACTTCAAGACTTTAATCACTACAGCGTTGCTTTGGCACTGAGTCTGGCCAAGGTATCCATGCTTGTTTATCAAGATATTCGATACGTACTTGACATCTTAAGGCTCTGGGGTATCAAAGATATCCGTGAGGATTTCCAATACTTTAACAATAAAGAATATGATACCCAGGCATTTATCTTTCGCACCGATAAGTGTATCGTGTTAGCCTTTCGCGGTAGTCAAGAAATTCGTGATTGGTACACGAACTTTAGTACAAAACTGCGGAAGTTTACGATTCGACGGGAAGGACAAACGTCCATATCGTCTTACAAAGGTAGAGTACATACAGGCTTTTTTCTGGCCTGGGCCAGTGTGGAGAGAAGGGTACTAGCACAAATTAGAAGTTGGCAAAAGGAGCTAAAGCCTGGTGAACAGTTGCCACCTTTGGTAGTGACAGGACATAGCCTCGGAGGGGCGCTGGCTACGATGGCAGCGGCTTCGCTTCAAGACAACAACATTTCTGTGGCAGGATTATACACCTACGGTCAGCCACGGGTGGGCGACCGTTCATTTACCCGACAGTTAAATACTAATTTAGCTAATAAAGTTTTTCGCTTTATCAACAACAACGACATTGTTCCCCATGTTCCACCGCCATTTTCATTGAGGAGCCCGACGAGACTGTACGCTCATCTTGGTGCGGTCAAATACTTCAATTCTAAAGGGGCATTGGTGGCTAACTACAAGATGATTAGTCGTGTATTCGACAGTCTTATTGGTTTGGGTAAGAGCCTATTTGAATCAGGATTTGATTTGATTTCTGATCACAGTATGTCTTATTACATTAGCTACTTAACTAAGGCGATGGATGAAGAGAAGAAAGATTACCTTGCAACAAAATTAGAAAATGATGTAAACCGTTTAGGGGGTGGCGCTGACAATATCACTCCATCTAAACAAAAATCTGTTTAGAGAGCTGCGTATGCCAAATCACATCTGTCAGGCTAGCTGTTACCAAAACACGCGAAAGTCTTCGTCTTGGGCGCTAAGCTGAGCCCATAGGACACCCTGTTGCTGAAATTTTTCTACCAGCTTGGCGCAGGCGGGACGTTCGGTGGCGTAGTGACCGGCATCGATCAGGATCAGGTTGCGATCGCGCCCCTCTTGAAACTGATGAAACTTACAATCCGATGTCAGATAGGCCTGGGCTCCCGTCTTAGCGACAGCGGCCATAAAGCTTGCTCCAGAGCCTCCCAAAACCGCTACCCTATCGACAGTTTGTTGTAAATTCGCCAGCGGAGAATGAATTAAATTAGGCGGATTTAGCTTAGCCTGGATCACCGCTAGCAACTCATCCAGGGATTGAGCCACGGGCAGATCCCCAACCCGACCATAGCCCAACCCATCCTGGGTGGGCACCACCGGCACCGAATCTTTTAGCTCCAGGAGCTGGGCTAACATATCCGCCGTACCATCCGCCACCTGATCAAAATTTGTATGGGCACTGTACACCCCAATACCGTGGGTCATTGCCAGCCGCACCATTTCACCAATGGGATCGCCAGTCGCCACCGACTTAAGCGGACTAAAGATTAACGGATGGTGCGCAAAGATCAGGTTAACTGGGGCACCCTGCTTTTTGAGCCGAATGGCCTCAGCCATCACCGCCAGGGTGGGGGTTAAACAAACCAACACCCCAGCCGGTTGAGATAAGATCCCCGGTTCTATCTGCCAGCCACAGTTATCCCAGGATTCTTGCCATGCCGGCGGAGCCCAGGCCTCAACCCAGTTAATTAGCGCATCAACGTTCATGGTGACTCCTTCCTCCCAAAGCGACTCAAATCCTGTTGTCGATGCAACAGCGCTTGACACTACTGACTCTACAGCAACTGACTCTACAGCAACAGAAACTCAGCCAACAGCGGCGGACAAATCAGCAACAGATAGAGCCACGGCAGCCGAGGCCTCTAGTTTAGGCCAGCCCTGGCTCTACGCAGGCGGAACGGTTCTAGCCATTTATGGGCTATTTGCTTCCGTAGATTTGTTAGTTATCGGGTTTCAATCTATTCTCGGCCCTCAAGCAGAAGCACTCCTGACCCTGGCCGCCAATCCCTGGTTAGGTCTAATGCTGGGGATAATAGCCACTGCCCTGATTCAGTCCTCTAGCGTTGTTACCACACTGCTAGTGGCCCTGGTAGCAGGAGGTCTTCCCATTGCTACAGCTATTCCTATGGTGATGGGTGCCAACCTTGGTACCACCATCACCAATACTCTGGTCAGCCTGGGCTACATCGGCAATGACGAAGACTTTGAGCGGGGTTTTGCTGCAGCCACCATTCACGATTGCTTTAACGCCATTGCACTGATTATTTTCTTTCCCCTAGAACTGTTGCTACATCCGTTGGAGCATCTCAGCCAATGGCTCCTGGCCCATAGCCCAAGTCTCACCCTGGGGTCCATCCCTCTCATTTCGCCCATCGATTGGTTAATGCAGCCTACCCGCTGGCTGATGGCGTATGGTGTAAACCACCTGATCGGTCCCTGGGATTCCCTGCTGCTATTCGGCAGCAGCGTCGGAGGTCTGATGGTCTGCGTGACCGCACTGGGCTGGATGATGAGACATTGGTTAAATGACTCAGCCAAGACTGTAATTTATTGGGCTATGGGTCATGGCTCTCCACTGGGAGGACTGGTAACTGGCGCAGGTATAACGGCCCTGGTGCAGTCATCATCCATGACCACTAGCTTAATGGTGCCATTAGCAGGAGCTGGCATTGCCACCCTGGATGACATTTACCCATTTGTACTGGGGGCTAATGTTGGTACTTGCGTGACAGCCCTAATAGCCACAACAGCCACTGGCAGCTCGGTGTCATTCCAACTGGCACTGGTGCATTTAAGCTATAACTTGTTGGCCGTAGCTTTAATATACGGTCTACCTATCCTACGGATAGTCCCTTTAACAATGGCTCGTGCCCTGGCAACAACCACAAAACGATATCGCATCGTAGCCATTGCCTATGTGATGGGTACATTTTTTCTGTTGCCGTTTCTGACACTATGGCTATCGTCACGATTGATCAGCTAGACCAGAAACTTTGCAGAGGGAACTCAGACTTATTGCTCTTCTTCCCAGCTTTCAACCGCTAAGAGATCACTAATGGGATCTTGCATAGAAAAGTCAAACTCTTCAAGCTCGTGCTTCCAATGCTCCCACTTATCCCTAAACAAAAACGCTATTTTCCAAAGCTTGTCAGTGGACTTAATAACGTCAGACTCTACAAGGGATTTTACCTGACGCTGAAACTTAACCATTGGATGTAACACCAATGGAGCAGCAATTGTGGTTTTAGCCATATATGAAATGATTTAGTTTTTTTAGAAACCTTCGTCGAACGTCAAAAAATTCAGTGCCCTCGTATCAGTGCGGGGGCAAGCGCCAACGTTTGCGCTGAATTTCACAATGATAGCTGAATTTCACAATGATAAAAGATATCACACAGAATTCCGTTTGATGCAACTCTTTATATTTGTGTCAAACCACTGCACCCTGTGTCATAAATCTAGACTCAGTCCTGCACCCTGATAACCCTACAAATCGTGCAGCCGGTTTTACTGAATTTGCATCACAATATTGCCAAAGCCAGAGCGCCTGTCTAAGCTAATATGCGGCGCGCGTTATTAATGTTATAAACCCGAACGGTTCCCATGACTGAGTCTGAAAACATATACCTTCCCAAAACGGACGAGTCTGACGATCTAAAACGCATTCGTCATACCTTTTCCCACGTCATGGCAATGGCCGTACAGCGTTTATTTCCTAAGGCTCAGGTCACCATTGGCCCCTGGACCGAGTACGGGTTTTATTACGATTTTGACAATCCTGAGCCCTTCTCAGACAAGGATCTAAAAACGATCAAGAAGGAGATGATTAAAATCATCAAAAAGGATTATCCAATTGAACAAGAAGAGGTTTCGCCGGAAGAGGCAAAAAAGCGGATCGAAGCGTTGGGTGAACCCTACAAGCTAGAAATCTTAGAAGGACTAGAAGCCCCCATTACGCTGTATCATATCGCCGACCAGTGGTGGGACTTATGTGCTGGCCCCCATGTGGAAAGCACTCGCAAGCTGCATCCCAAAGCCTTTGACCTTGAGAGCGTTGCCGGAGCCTACTGGCGCGGTGACGAAACCAAGGCTCAGCTGCAGCGAATTTACGGCACCGCCTGGGAAACTCCGGAGCAGCTACAGGAATACAAACGACGACGCGAAGAAGCCAAAAAACGGGATCACCGCAAACTGGGTAAAGAACTGGGCCTATTTTTATTTGCTGAAGATGTCGGTCCGGGTCTACCGCTATGGACTCCCAAGGGGACTTTGCTGCGCTCTACTCTGGAGGATTTTCTAAAACAAGAACAGGTTAAACGCGGCTATTTACCCGTGGTCACCCCCCATATAGCCAAAGTGGACTTGTTTAAGACTTCAGGTCACTGGCAAAAGTACAGTGAAGATATGTTTCCCATGATGGCGGAAACTGAGGAGGACAAAGGCAACGAACTGGGTTTTGTGATGAAACCCATGAACTGTCCTTTCCACATCCAGATATACAAGGACGAACTCCGCTCCTATAAGGAGCTGCCCATGCGGCTGGCAGAATTTGGCACCGTCTATCGCTATGAGCAGTCTGGCGAATTGGGAGGACTCACCCGAGTGCGGGGCTTTACCGTTGACGACGCCCACCTATTCGTCACCCCCGACCAGTTGGACGACGAATTCCTCAAAGTAGTGGACCTGATTCTGGCCGTCTTTAAAAGTCTGCAGCTAGAGAACTTCAAAGCTCGCCTTAGCTTCCGCGATCCCGACTCCGATAAGTACATCGGCTCTGACGACGTCTGGGAAAAATCCCAAAACGCCATTCGTCGCGCCGTTGAAACCCTGGGCATGGAACACTTCGAAGGCATTGGCGAAGCTGCCTTCTATGGCCCTAAGCTAGACTTTATCTTTACCGATGCCCTGGGTCGCGAGTGGCAGCTAGGCACCACCCAGGTAGATTACAACCTGCCAGAGCGTTTTAATCTGGAGTATGTCGCTGGGGATGGCACCCGTCAGCGCCCAGTGATGATCCACCGCGCTCCCTTTGGTTCACTAGAGCGTCTGATTGGCATCCTGATCGAAGAATATGCCGGACTATTCCCCCTATGGCTAGCCCCCGAACAGGTACGACTCATGCCCGTAACCGCCGAGCAGCTGCCCTTCGCTGAACAAGTGGCAGAACAAATGCAGCAGTTAGGCATACGCGTAGTGGTAGACCGCAGCGGCGAGCGTCTAGGTAAGATGGTGCGCAACTCAGAAAAAGCCAAGATTCCAGTCATGGCCGTGATTGGTGCCAAGGAAGTAGAAGCCAACAGCCTGAGCATTCGCACCAGACAGGATGGAGATTTAGGCGCGATGGACGTTCCCGAGGTCATCGACCGTCTAAAAACCGCCCTAGATAGCCACGGGTACTTCTAATCTGAAATACTGACTGATTGGAACCCATCCAGACAACCGATGCCTCAAACCGCCCAAGTCACAGTGCCCGCAACCACCGCTAATATCGGCCCCGGCTTTGACTGTCTTGGCGCGGCCCTTACCCTCTACAACCATTTCACCTTTACCCCCGCCGACACATTAACCATCACCATCACTGGCCAAGAAGCCGACCGCCTCAGCACCGGCCCGGACAACCTGGTTTATAAATCCTACGAAGCTCTCTATAACCATCTCGATAAACCCGTCCCCCCCGTCCATATCGATATCGATCTCCATGTGCCCCTGTCGCGCGGGCTGGGCAGTTCGTCCACCGCCATCGTCGGTGGTCTTGTCGGTGCTAATCTGCTAGCGGGCAGCCCCCTTGGCCAAACGTCCATTGCCAGCCTCGCCACCGCCATCGAAGGCCACCCAGACAATGTGGTCCCGGCCCTATTGGGAGGATGTCGACTGGCCGTCCATGGTGATAACGAAAACCTTACCCTTTGCCAAATCCCCTGGCATGAGTCGATCATTCCGATTGTGATTATTCCTGACTTTGAGCTGGCCACTGCTGCCGCCCGTCAGGTCCTGCCCCATAGCTATAGTCGCCAGGATGCCATTTTTAATGCAGCCCATTTGGCATTACTGACCCAGGGTCTAGCCAGCGGCAATGGGGAGTGGCTAACACTGGCACTGCGCGATCGCATCCACCAGCCCTATCGTAAAACCCTGATCTCCCAGTACGACGACATCTATACAGCGGCGCTTAAAGCAGGAGCTTGGGGCCTCGTCATCAGTGGCGCTGGCCCCACCTTATTTATTTTGGCGGACGAAAAGACAGCCCCTAAAATTTGTCACACCATCGGACACCCCTGGCAAACGGCAAAAATTCCTTACACCATTCATCAGCTTGCCATCGACACCAGCGGCACCCAGGCCACTCTAGCTAACTAAATCCTTTTAGCAGCAAGGGTTTCACCCAGCTCAAGTCAGCCCAAAAATCCTTTTTTCGTATCTTTGTACACATAGATTTACATAAATGCGATTAAACACATTCATTCGTTTCGTCTATGTGTAATAAGTCAGCGTCTTCCTAAGAGCTTTATATATCCAGGTAATAAAGAAAAACAAATGGTTTTTATTCGATCTGACCTTATCAAAAGTTAATCAAATTACATATACTGTGATTGGGCGTATTTCAATAGGTATTTCTACCTGGAGGTGTTTTTACCCGAAGGTACTCTTACCCGGTTGCCGTCCGGTTAGTTAGCCTAGTTTCTTTCTTATTGCACCGTGCCCTGAATTCCTCCGACCTCTTCGACTAAGGCCGCCGCGAAAACAGTAGTTCCCTGGCAGGGTACGTTGTAGAAATCAAGCTTTTTCGCTTCAAGCTAGACCAACTGCCTCTCGGCAAAATGCGCTTCTATCGAGTTGTATGCATTGAGTTGGCATGACTGTTGAACACTTTCCGTGGCTAACAGCGCTAGTACTATTCCCCCTACTAGCAGCGATTCCCATTCCCCTGCTGCCAGACAGCGAAGCAAAATCCATTCGCTGGTACACCCTTGGCGCTTGCTTAGCCGAACTAGGCCTGATTATTTATACATTTGCGAACTACTACGACCTTAATCAAGCCGGTTTACAGCTGGTTGATAACTTTGCTTGGGTCCCCCAAATTGGCTTGAACTGGTCCCTGGCGGCGGACGGTCTATCCATGCCTCTCGTAATTTTGAGCGGTTTGGTCACGACACTGGCAGCGGTGGCCTCCTGGAACGTCACCATGAAGCCTCGACTTTATTTTTCAATGCTGCTGTTGATGTACAGTGCGCAGGTCGGTGTCTTCCTGGCTCAGGACATGCTGATGTTTTTCATCATGTGGGAGCTTGAACTTGTCCCCGTCTATCTGCTGATTTCTATTTGGGGTGGTCAGAAACGCCTCTACGCAGCTACTAAATTTATTCTCTACACCGCCATTGGCTCCATCTTTATTTTGCTGGCAGCCCTGGCAATGGCCTTCTACGGTGACACTCTCACCTTTAACTTTAGCGAGCTGGCTGCTAAGGAATATTCCTTACCGATGCAGCTGCTCACCTACGCCGGTTTCTTGATTGCCTTTGGCGTCAAGCTGCCGGTATTTCCGTTTCATACCTGGTTACCCGATGCCCACAGTGAAGCCCCTGCACCGGTTTCTATGATTTTGGCAGGTGTCCTGTTAAAGATGGCGGGCTACGGTTTGATTCGGATGAACATTGAAATGTTGCCCGACGCCCATGTGTATTTTGCCCCTGTCCTGGCAATCCTGGGTGTTATCAACATTGTCTATGCGTCCCTGGCAGCCTTTGGTCAGGACAACCTCAAGCGTCGCATGGCCTATTCCTCTGTGGCTCATATGGGATTTGTGCTTTTGGGTTTAGCCGCCTTTACCACGTTAGGTTTGAGCGGTGCTCTGCTGCAGATGATTTCCCACGGTTTGATTGCAGCGGTACTGTTCTTCCTATCCGGTGTGGCTTATGAGCGCACTCACACCCTGTCAATGGATAAGATGGGCGGCATGGGCAAAGCAATGCCCGTTGCCTTTGGTCTATTCACTGCGGGTGCCATGGCATCTCTAGCGATTCCCGGTATGAGTGGGTTTGTGGCAGAACTTGCGGTATTCCTGGGCTTTGCCACTAGCGATGCTTACAGCACATTCTTTAAAGCTGGCATTGTGATTTTGGCGGCCATCGGTGTGATTTTGTCCCCCATATATCTACTGTCGATGCTGCGTCGCATCTTCTTTGGTAACCCTGGTGAGTTGGAAATCCCCAGCAACACCTCCTGGGATATCAAGCCTCGCGAAGCATTTGTTGCTATTTGTCTGCTGGTCCCCATTATTGGTATTGGTCTTTATCCCAAGCTGGCGACTCAGGTCTATGACGTGAAAAGTACTGAAATTGCTAACCGCGTTCAGAATATTCGTCTGGCCCAAGATGCTGACCACGGTCCTTTCTATGCCCAGGTATTAACGGCTCCTGAACTATTGGCAAGTCGGCTATCTAGTACCAGCATTCGCTAGGTCTCGTTAACTTCTTTATCCCTTTGCCAGGGTTAATGGAGTTTTCCAATTTAACCTCAAGTCGCTGATGTCTTTCCCTAGGCATCAGCGATTTTGTTATGGTCCCCCTTTTGTCCCCCCCTGGGGCATTGAACCAATTAAAGCCAAAGCGATTTACTAATTGGGGAATTTATAGCCCACCCCAGGTCAGGTTATGCGGACGCGTTTAATGTCTGAACTGGCAGTGGCTAAAGGTCTGCCGCTGTGGTGAACCATGGCCAAAAAGCTGTATCTGGCTGAATTAGAACATTTGAAATTGAGTAATCATCGTGGTCTGAGTATTGTTTGGAATGGGTTGGGACTGCTGCTACTGTACAGTCCGCCTGGGTGGGCTCACGGCGCGATCGCAACCGTAACTCGGACATTTTTAGTGGAGGCCAACTATTCCTCGGGAGAGCCCATGGCTCTGGCCCAGGTAATCGTCTACAGCCCTGGCAATTCAGAAAACCCCTGGACCACAGGACAGACCAACGAAGCAGGCGAGTTTGAATTTAGCCCTGATGCTGCGGGTAATTGGGAAGTGGTTATTCGTCAGGCCGGCCATGGCACCACCGTCAGCGTGCCGGTAGCCGCCGTAACCGAGACAGCTCCTAAGGGGACCGCGTCTCTCGTCGCCCAGCCCAGCCCCTTACACCGCTGGGCCAGTGCGGGAGCGGCCCTTTGGGGCCTAATTGGTACAGTTTTATTTTTTTCGCGAGGTAAATAATCCTAGTGCATATTCCAGATGGTTTTGTACCTCCCCAGCTTTGCATTGTTGGCTATGGTCTAACTGGGTTAGTCACCTGGCATTGTTTGCGACAGGTCAAACGGGACCTAAATCCAGCGGCCCAGATGCCTAAAGCATCCCTGTTAGCCGCTGCTTTTTTTGTCGCCACCTCTGTGCAGATCCCCATGCCCCCCATGAGTTTGCACCTGGTTCTAAGTGGTTTGTTAGGAGCCGTCCTGGGCTACTACGCATTTTTAGCCATTTTGATCGGACTGTTTTTTCAAGCCCTGTTTTTGGGCCACGGTGGGTTATCCACCTTGGGGGTCAATGCTCTAATTATTGGGTTTCCAGCCCTGGTGGGGTACGGTGTTTTTCAACTGAGGCATTGGCTACCGCGCTCCCTCACCCCCGCCGTCCGCTATGGCATCAGTGGGTTTATGGCAGGGGCAGTCGGGATGATATTAGCCGTTACCCTCTTTATTAACCTACTGATCTTTACTATCCCTGTCGGCTTTGATGCTGCTACTGAGCGGGCCGCCCTGCTTACCCTGGGGATTGCCCATGGCCCCTTAGTCATTGTGGAGGGGATTTTTACAGCGCTGCTGGTGACATTTTTGCAGCGGACCAAACCAGAAATGTTGACCGGCTTAGCCCCTGAACCCATTAACAACCGAGCGGTACAGGGAGAGCGGCTATGCGACTAACCCTCGATACCTATGCCGGACTACAGTCCCCGCTGCATCGCTGGTGGCCACGGTCCAAGCTGGTGGGGTTAGGGATACTGATGCTGGGGTTTGCCAGTGTTCAGCAGATCCAGCTGGTGCCCATTTGTCTGGGGGTCACCATCGTCCTCTATGGACTGTCAGGACTACCCTGGTCATTTTTGAGATCGCGCCTGCGCTACCCCGGTTTATTTCTATTAGGACTGGTAATCGCCCTACCGTTGTTATCTGGCAGCACCATTCTTTGGCAATGGGGGCCAGTGGCCATCCGTCAGGAGGGTCTACTGGCCATGGGTCTAATTGCCGGGCGATTTCTCTCCATTGTCACCCTGGGTATGTTGCTCCTGGGCACCACACCATTGTTAACCCTGATCGACAGCATGGTATCCCTGGGCTTACCATCGCTGCTGGCCGAGATGACGCTACTGTCTTATCGGTATCTGTTTGACATGGCCGACCAGCTTGCCAATCTACGACAGGCCATGCGGCTACGGGGATTTCACCCCCAGGGTAACCGCCAAAGCTGGCAACAGCTGGCAGCGGTGATAGGCACCCTGCTCCTGCGCAGTTATGAACAATCTGAACGGGTTTACAAAGCGATGCGATTGCGGGGATATGGCCACAGAGACACATCTACAAAACAGATTACGGGATGGGGCCAGCCAGCGGATCTGGCAGCTATCGGATTATGCGCTACTATTGCTCTGGCTCTAATCGGTTTGCAAATATGGCAACCAGTGCCGCCCCTTTAAGTACGTCCTCTTTTTTGCTGAACACCGTCACTTTGTTTCAATATTCCAAGATTCTAAAATTCCAAGATTCTAAAATTTTGATCGACCGACAGCTCAATTTTTATGATGCGGCTGTCTGGGTTTAATACTTTTCTACAACTCCACTTTTAATTAGTTCAATTTAAAAATACTCTGATTGCACCATCATGTTTCTCTTGCCGAGCAGTGTCTATGACATCCCTACTGCCCAAAAAAGTAATTGCCGCCGCTCCCCAAGTGACCATTGCGGCCGTCGCCGTTGACCATCTGTGTTTTTCCTATCCGGACCGGTTGCAGGTATTGAACAATATTTGTTTACACATCGCACCGGGTGAACGAGTGGGAATTATCGGTCACAATGGCTGTGGAAAAACAACGTTATTTATGACCCTGTGTGGTGCACTATCCCCTACGTCGGGCAGCATTCGGTTAATGGACAAACCCGTTGTTGCCAGTGGTTTTAATCCTCAAATTGGGTTGTTATTTCAAAATCCGAACAATCAGTTGTTCTCAGCATCGGTCAAAGAAGATATTCGGTTTGGACCGACCAATATGGACCTGTCACCGCAACAGATTGATGAACGAGTGGAGGCGGCCATGGCCCTAACGGGGCTACACCCCCTGGCGGAGCGTCCACCCCATCATTTGTCCGGTGGTGAAAAACAGATGGTGGCCATTGCCGGGCTGTTAGCCATGAAGCCCAAAATTGTTCTCTACGATGAACCCACCGCCAGTCTCGATATTCGCAGTCGGCGACGGTTGATTACCTTTATGCAGGGGTTGCAACAAACCATGGTGATTGCGTCCCATGATTTAGAATTTTTGTTGGAAGTGTGCGATCGCACCTTGATTATGTACCAGGGCAAAATTGTCGCCGACGGTCACCCCAGAGACATCATGGGAGATGACACCCTGATGCATACCTACGATCTGGAAAAACCCCATTCATTGATTCCACACACGGTGAATCATCACAAGTAAGGGTATTGCATGCAACACCCCTACCCACCAATGCAACATCCCTACCCAACAGCATCAGGATGGCTCACCTGTCCATCATGTTTTGTTGATTCCGCAAAAGTTTCTTCAAAAAACGTTGCTGTTTTCTCCAACTCTGTTCCCCCCTTAATCCGATAAAACGCCAACGCACGCACCAGAGCTTCATCCCGTTGAATCACTCGCACCGCCCGTGAAGCTCCCTTCTCTCCCTTGTAAGGATTATCAATCCAGAGGGCATCGCTTAATCCTAATGCCGCCACCAGCGGAGTAGCCGACTCTGTTTTTAAGCGTTCCGCCACCGCCGCCGGTAGATCCGCCAGCGCTTCCGCTTCCGTTAGCTGTTGAGCACGGCTAAGCAAAGTTTGTAACCGTTCTGACTCGACACCCATCAACTCCAATCCTTTTTCAAAAACTTTACACTTCACCCGAAACCATAAAGCCGCTACATAACGTCACTTACGTATACAC
>JBCCJR010000020.1:0-25516 GCA_039045805.1 Cyanobacteria bacterium P01_C01_bin.118 | reverse complement strand
TGATAATTAATTGTTCACAATAGTTAACGTAGTCGCTATTAACGACTAAGATTTTTGAACTGGTTGTGGAATTTTCTCGTGCCTGATAGCAATTCTGACTAGCCAAGCAGGTGTAAAAAAAACACATCTTTTATGTTGTAATCACGAGTACTCTACTTCTCGAAGAACTGCGACTAAAGTATGGTCTGAAAAGTGATGGTAGCCTACTCTAGTCCGGTTTCTTCAAAACAGGGTTACGTTAGTCACACCATTGCATCCTCCTCCTTATCATTCTGTTGGCATCAGTTGCAGTTTGGATAGTGATCTATTTCTGTGTATCGACACTTTGGATTTGTCTACATGCCTTCCAGGGTGGCAAGTAGAAAGCGTATATTTGTTCGTGACTGGGAGGTATCTCGGAAAATAATTAAATTTCGTATTCGTTTTCAAGGAATGACTTCCCCGCTCTTCTAAAACCGACTTATTTCTAAAGTTGCGATCGCACTACCCTTGTCTAAGATATAACCCGGCTTCCAAAGCAAACTGTAAGGCAAATCTGCGGCGACGGCTGAACCCAAGCAGAAACTAACCGATGGAATCAACTGCTGTGAGTGGAAAAAGCAACGATACAGTGGCTCCAGGCAGATCTATTAGTTAAATACTGCAGAATTTGAAGCAGCGGCAGCGGCCTCAACAACCACAATGAAAAAGGATATCTAGTTTTTCATTGAAATTCCTATATCCTAAGCAAAGTCTGCGATATAACAGGTAAGGCAGTGATTAGAGTACTTCAAAGCTGGAGGAGTCATGGGGACGTGGATTAAAGAAACGGATAAAGCCATCTACCTGATGGAAGGGGGCTACTACCGTCAAAAAATTGATAAGTCTCCGCGACAGGGTCAAGTAGACGGCGAAACCTTTTTCAAAACTCAGCTACTCAAAACCTGGCTCAATAGTGATGATGCACCAGGCTTTTTCCTGGTTTCCGTAGGCACTGACACTGACGAACCCAAACCCCTGCCCCAAAAACCCCCCGCTCCACCCCTGCCAAGTACTCCTACTCAGCCAGTTGCGCCCGAACCCCCGTCTAGTCAAAGTCTTAAAATCACCAAGGTTCCCAATCAGGTCAAAATTTATCACCCTTACCAGATAGCAGGCACCACCAGTAATGACCTCATAGGTAAAACCGTCAGCCTTTTTGTCGATAACAACTCCAGACCAATCGCCACAACAACGGTAAACAAGAATAAGCAATGGGCATTCCAGTCTGTCTTTTTAGCGGTGTCTAAACCTCAATTACGACGGCTTAAAGTTGTTGCCGGTGAGTCTACAGACGTAGCCTCCCTCACCCTCACCCCTTACCTTGAGAAACATCCAGGAGCGAAAAAGTTAACCCTGGGAGCCAGCGTCGGCTCCGGGGGAGCCAATCGCCCCAGCGATGTTAAATTAGTACGCGATCGGCTGGTTGCCCTGGGGTATGACTTCGCCGCAGGTAGTTCCATCAACAACCTAATCCAGGCAATTCGACTGTTTCAGTCCGCCATCTCAGGCTCGACCACACTGCGGGGTGATGGGCGTGTAGATGTGGGGGGACGCACCCAAGGATTTTTAGAAGCCGCCAATGCCCCCAAGTGGATGCGAATGCCGGGGCAGGGGGTGGGCTTTTATAACGTTGAAGTGCTGGACCAGCCTGGCGATAGCCATGACTATGGCATCGATTGGATGAGCAATGTGATTCGAGCCGCTGGCATTCACTATGAGCTGGCCTATCGTAAAAGCCGCTCTCAGATTGCCCCCATGGCCATCAACGATGTGAGTTTGCCCAAGGGAGGGCGTACCCCCGACCACGCGGGGCATCAAAGTGGCAATGCTGGCGATGTAGTTTTGCCGCGTAAAGGCGGCAAGTTTGGCGCAACCCGGTGGACTAACTCTAACTATGACCAGGGTGCCGCTGAGGCGATTTTAAGGGCCCTAAGGGCTCAACCCTGGATTGATAAAACTACTCTATATTTCAACGATCCGGCATTGATTAGTAAAGGCTTGTGTCGCCGTGCCGGTGGCCATGATGACCATATTCACTTTGAGGTAAATGTGCCTCCTACAATTTAGTCATCACCGAGCTTAACTTTAAGCAGTTGCATAAAAGTCAATGCTCAGCTAATGGAGGGCAGTGGCGGTAGTCTATTTGGGGCAAATGCTTCAGGCTGTCAAAGGGTTAGGTTGAAAAATAGCCTTTATATCTAAAACTAACAGCGTTCGACTAATCGTCTGCTCAGATAGTACAGCTACGTGGCTGATCCACTGTTTCTTGGGAGTAAATCTCTTATCTGTGGATATCGATTTAAACATTGCTACAGGTAATTCAACCAGGTCTGGAGGATCTGCTAAAACAATGCCCCAAAGCATTTTTTGATAGCGATTGCGCAATACGAGCAAAAATGGTGGTTGTTCCGGGGGGGATGCTCCAAGACCAAAGACACCATATAAGTCCAATAGTTGAACCGTATGTTGCCCAAGCTGTATCACTCCAAAGGACAATACACCTCCTCGTTCTGAAGAGGGACAATTCACAACTCTCAAAATATTGTTCATGGGTAAGGTAAACCAATGCCCCGCCACCTTAAATGTGATCAGTTTTATTTGTTTTGAAACGGTATTTTCCATAAAAGAGCATCCATAATGTATTGTGTTTCTCGGTTGAGATGAATATAGGCGATTGGAGGTGACTGAATCGCCACTACCGGATTATCCATTTTTAACTGGGTTGACTGATTTCAAACTTGGGATTCAATAGGACTGTTGCTTGAACGAGATTTTGCCAAAATGGTATCCAAACTCTCTAAAAGATGGGGGGAGATATAGGGTTTGGTAAGATATCCCGTAGCTCCTAATTCATGGGCCAGTTTTTGATATTTCATCCCGGTACGAGATGTGAGCATAACCGTGGGGATGGGTGCGATTTGAGGATTCTGCTGACGCGCCTTTAAAAACTCAAAGCCGTTCATTCCGGGCATTTCGAGATCACAAAGAATGGCATCCACATGAGTCCGGTGTAACTTATGTAGGCCCTCTGCACCATCTTTGGCCTGAATCACTAAATAACCGGCTTTTTGTAGGGTTTGGGTCAGCGTATTACGCGCCGTAATCGAATCGTCCATTACTAAAATCGATTGCTTGGATATAGTTGGGGGATTGGGGCTAGTTGCCTGTACTGAGGGCCTATTTATGATGTTGATCGTTCTGTTCCCAGACGGTTCATTTAGAAGTTTGAGAGCTAATGCAGCCCCATCAACTACCAGACTAAGGCGACCATCAGGCAAGGGACTACAACCGTAAATATAGTTGGGGACTGATATGGGTGTCATATCACCGAGGGAACGAATCACTAACTCCTGCTCCCCTAGCAACTGGTCTATTTCTAAGCCAACAAGACGTTTTTGGGAACGCATTAAGATAATCGGACAGACATTAGGAGTCGTTTTGATGCTTTGTTTGTAAATCTGTGGTGAGGAACCGTTATACGTTAACGTTTCTGACAGAGGGATAACTGGAATCAACCGTGGTTGCCCCTCTATCTTACAACTGAGTATCTTTCTATGATTGCGTATGGTGAGTTGCCCAGCGCTCGGTATCAAAATCTGTTCAATTGTATCTGTCATTAAGGCATATAATCTTTCTCCAGCTTGACAAAGCAATAGCTTTGCAATGCTCAAATTTGCCGGAATCTTGAGGGTAAAACAGGTTCCCCGCCGTGAATGTGACGCTACCGAAACAGTCCCTCGCAATGCGTTTATCTGAGTCTGAACAACGTCTAAACCCACACCACGTCCTGAGAGATCATTTACGTGGGGCGCTGTGGATAAATCTGGTTCAAAAATAAAATTACTGATTTGAGCTGGTGTCAGATTTTGAGCTTCTATGGCTGAAACTAAATGATTCTCAACGGCTTTTTGACAAATTAAATCAAGATTTAGTCCTTGGCCATTATCTTGAATTTGAATAATAAGATAACGCCCTAATTGTCTGGCAGTTAGCTGAATTTTAGCGGCTTTGATTTTACCTTGTTGTTGACGGACATCAGGATGTTCAATGCCATGGTCAAAGGCATTGCGGACCAAGTGTAGCAATGGGTCATAGAGTTTATCAGCGATCGCCTTATCCACGAGTACATCTTCGCCATGAACCGTCAAGGTAACGGGTTTTTGGTGTTGTACCGATAACCGCGACAATACCTGATCAAAGCGCTTAAATAAACTGCCCAGGGGCTGCATTCTAGCCTCTAACACCGTTGCCCGTAGATCATCTACCAACTGTTGCTGCTTTTTCAGGGTTTGACTACTCTGACGAACAAATAATTCGATGGCGTCAGCACTTTCCATCTGCTGTCCCATGGTCTCCAGAGAAGCCTGAATTTTGAGTTGTATATCGTTGTAATGATCAAGTTCTAATGTGTCAAACAATGGTCCTTGGGAAGACGACAAGACGCAAGTCCCATTGGTTGTCATTTGCATTGTTTGGCGTTGCAGATCACGGAACTGCTGCTGTTGCTGTTGCATGTGGAGCAATAACGTTTTCATGGCTGCAGTCAAGCGCTCGTTATATAGCGACTGGCGGTTATGTTGGGTTAAAAGTTCACCAATGGTGTAGTTGAGTTGCTCGAAGTGACTAAGGGCTACTCTAAGGGTGACGTCTCTCAGGGGGGCATTCTCTGTGGCATCTACTGTATCTACTGTACCTTCTGTGGAAGCGCTTTCTAGAGTAGCTCTCTTTGTAGAAGCGTTCTCTGTAGAGGCGCTTTCTGTAGAAGAGATATTCGTCGTTAGTTCCATTCCCAACGCGGCTACTCCTGATGGTTTAGTCGCTGTGGGTTCTGCGAGAGCAATGGCCGCTGCATTTTCCCAAATGCTTTCTTGGGCTGGTGCCTCTAATGGACCAGCTGGCAGGGAACTGTTAACGGTTGGGGAAAGAGCTGTCTCAGGCTGAGAAGATGCTTTAGAACTAGGTTTACTGCGGTGTGAAAATAGATTGAGGGGAGAATTTAGCCGCTGCCACCCTCGATATAACCAATTAGATTTTTGAGCCAGGTTTTTCGGTTTACCTGACAATCGTTGATTTGGCTGATTAGGGAGTTGTCCAAAGGTTTTTAGCGCTGGACTAGGTGCGCCCCCCTGGGTGCGATCCCCCTGCAGTATTTTTGTCTGTCCAGCTCGATAGTCAGCTAGGGCGATGGTGGCAATCTCTATCACCTGATCTGGGTGATGTTTCAGAGCGGTGACAGTCGCACGGGCAATCTCGCCAAACCCGGGTAGGCTTAAAGACTCGGCTAAGCCAAAAAACACATCTGCCTGACTTCTTAACAGTTCGCCTAAGGCATTTGGTTGAGGATCTGTTAGAGCCGTTTCTAAATCGTTTAGCCGCTGAGTTACCCCCATTTCAAAAATGGATTGGGTCATATCAAACCCTAGCTCAGTGGATGTGGGTAAATAACCATCCTGGCCAAACTGATCCCCTAGATTTTGTTGTAATTGGGTGACGACATTGGCCATGCGGTCCAAAATACTGGACTCATCGATGGAGACTGCTGATGTTTGTGCTGAAACCAACAGTTGTAGACAGTCATAGGCTTCAAAAATCAGCCCCTCTACGGCGACTGTTAGGGTGGCATCTGGCACACATAATGCTTTGAAGGCATCCTCTAGGGAGTGGGTAGTGGTCTTGATTGCCTCTAACCCCACGCTGGCGGCTGCGCCCTTGAGGGTGTGGGCCGTTCGCATTAGACCATGCATTTTTTGGACGCTAAAGTCTTGACGTAGGGTTTGGAGCTCCCGATCCATTTGCTGAAGCAGTTCTGATGCTTCTTGCAAAAAATAACTGGGTACCTGCTGAGAAATGGCTGGTTCAGACGTCATAGCTGTTACAACTGTGTCTTTGCTGGCACAGAGGAGACTCAACATTTAATACTCAATTAGCTGGCCTTAAACTTACCTGTACTAGCCTGCAGGGTTTCAGCGGTAGCCAATAACTGATGGATAGATTGGCTGAGTTGTTCTGATTTTTGGGATGTTTGATTGGCAATTTCAGTGGCTTCGGTCACAGACATCGCTACATCTTTAAATTCAGCAGCCTGTTGGTGAGTAGTTTGGGTAATGCCTTGAATCAACCCACTGATTTGTCCGGTTGATTTTACGATGGCCGTTAAGGTTTGTCGGGTGTCGGTCACCAAATTTGTACCTTCTGCCACCTGTTGAATACCGGTTTCCATAGCCGTTGAAACTTCTACTGTGTTCCGTTGAATCTCCTGTACCAATTGCTCAATCTCGGTGGCGGCTTCAGCCGACTGACGCGCCAGGGACCTTACTTCATCAGCAACAACTGCAAAGCCTCGACCATATTTACCAGCGCGAGTCGCTTCAATCGACGCATTGATGGCTAGCAGCTGGGTTTGAGTGGTGAAGTGACTAATCAGGCTAACAACTTTAGATACTTTTTGGGAGGACTCACTGAGTTGTTTAATTTGCTGGTGAGTATCAGCCACGGTCGAACGAATAGCCATGATGCCATCAACCGTACGATTCATTGCTGTATCCCCAACTTGAACGGTTTGATTAGCCTGCTGGACCGCAATTTCTACCCGTTTCGCGTCATCCACAACGGTTTCAGTAAAGCTCATGATCTCTTCAACCCGTTTAAGGGCCTGTTCTAAGGAGGTGGCCTGCTGTTGTGCTTCCAAATTGAGGGAGTCTACAGATGTTTGACTAAGCTGAGACGTTTGTCCCACATGTTCAGCCGCCTGTTGCACTTCAAGTACAATTTTTTGAAGGCTTTGCAGGGTATTGTTATAGGCACTGGCAACAGTGCCGACTTCGCTATCTGTCACGGGTGCCCGTACGGTCAGATCTCCCTCTAAGGCTGGACGTACATCTTTTAGAAGCTGGATAACTTGTTGCTGCAGGCGCTCTTTAGAGGCTTTTTCACGGGCCGCTGTTTGAGTTAAGGCTTCATTTTTTTCCTGGAGCTGATCCAGATAGTCAGCCTGTTTGAGGGCCAGATTCAACTGAGCCCCAATGCGGTGGACAAACTCCACTTCAGAGTCTTGCCATTGGCGAGGCCCATTGCATTCATGGACACAGAACAAGCCCCAAAGGATTTCCCCCTTGAGTAAAGGTACCACTAGACTGGCTCGGATCTCTAGCTGAGCTAAAAGGTCTACTAAACAATCGGGTAGATCTAAGGTCTTGACATCATTGACAACCCAATAGCGACCCTGACGATAGTTTTCTGCCTGGTCCTCGGCAAAGCAATGATCCTGTACCTTAGCCGCTAAGGCGGAAAATACGCCTGGAGCTACATCTTCGACCACAAATTCTCCAACACTATAGTTGGTCTCTATATCAAACTGAAATAGACCAACTCGATCTGCGTTGAGCATGTGGCGAATATCGCGCACTGTATTTTTGAGGGTTTTAGGTAGATCAGTTGTTTTATTGAGTTGCTCTGTTACCCTGGTGATCAGGCGCTCTTGATGGGCAATTTGCTCAAGCTGGGAGTTTTTCTCATTCACCTGGTCTAAATAGTCGGCCTGCTGTAAAGCCAGATTTAACTGGGCTCCAATGCGATGGGCAAACTCCACTTCAGACACTTGCCATTGACGAGGTTCATTACATTCATGAACACAAAATAACCCCCATAGAATGTCTCCTTTGAGAAGAGGAACCACTAAACTGGCCCGCACCTGTAGCTGAGCCAGAAGATCCACTAAACAATCGGGTAGCTCTAGCGTCTTAACGTCGTCAACGACCCAATAGCGGCCTTGACGGTAGTTTTCGGCTTGGTCCTCAGCGAAGCAATGGTCTTGTACTTTTGCCGCCAGGGCAGAAAATACGCCAGGTGCCACATCTTCTACCACAAACTCCCCAACGCTATAATTAGTGGCTACGTCAAATTGAAACAGTCCTACCCGGTCGGCCTTAATCATTTTTCGGATATCACGCACTACCCTTTGTAGTGTTTTGGGTAAATCCGTTGTTTTTCTGAGGCGTTCAGTAATTTTGGTGATCAGCTGCTCCTGTTGGGCCACCTGAGTGAGCTGATGACTCTTCTCATTAACCTGCTCCAGATAGGCTAATTGTTGTAGCGCCATATTTAACTGGGCGGCAGTTCTTTGTACAAAGGCAATTTCTGTTTCTTTCCACTGACGGGGTCCAGTGCAATGGTGGATACAAAACAACCCCCACAGCTGACCTGATTTGATCAGGGGAACCACTAAATTAGCGCGGACTTGAAACTGGGCCAAAATATCGATGTGACAGGGGGACAGCCCTTGCTCATAAATATCAGCAGCAGCCCAAAAACGACCCTCTCGATAGGCGTCTGCCATCTTGCCATCAAAACAATGATCCTCAACGTGGACTTCTTTGGCAGAGACTACATCGCCATGGACACTCTCGGCAATTACCTCACCACTACCGTGATTAGCCTCTGAATGAAACCGAAACACAGCCACCCGATCGGTTTGCAGGTATTGGCGAATGGTCCGAGTGGTTGATTCAAATACTTGCTGAATATCATCAGAACTGTAGATGATTTTCAGAACACTGGTCAATAACCGTTCACGGATAGCTTCCTGCTTTCTCTGTTGCTGTAATTCATAGGACTGAAGTTTGAGAGTTAATGTGATTCCGATTCGATAAAGCAGGGCTGTTTCACGTTCTGTCCAGGCATATGGATGGCTGCAGTTTTGCACCACCAACAGTCCCCATAGCTGGTCTTCTAGAAAGATGGGTAAGCTCAACCCGGCCTTTATTTGAAAGTGATGGTATAGCTGCATCTGGTATGGACTAATGGCAGCATCAGCGGTATCTGAGACAACAATCATCGGCTGTTGCTTGTAATCAGTCGCATATGTTGCACCAAAGACAAGGGCTGGTACTGCCTGTCCCAGAGCGGGTCGATAGTCTGATGTTAAGGATTCCGCAATAACGGTGCCATGGGTCTCAGACTGAAACTGGTAAATTAAGGCTCGGTCTGCTTTAAGTCGTTTGCGTAGCTGAGTGACAGTGACTTGATAGAGATTAGCGATCTCAGTGGAGGTACTGTCTGAGATCGAAAATGATTGCTTATGCTGACCTATGGGTGCTGGCCCTGATTCTCCAGGCAATGGTAGTGGAGCGTTCTCAAAGGCCTCTGACAGCTCCCCCTGTGACGATTGTTCAGTCATCAGGATCTCTTCGTGAGAAGATAGAGATGCTGTAGGTTCACCTATCTCGGCATTATCTAGAAAATCTGGTTCAACAGAGCTTTCAATGACTGTAGACTGTTTATCTGGGTCAATATTTGCAACGTTTGACATAGAAAACCTTAGTAAATTAATTCATCAAGTTATCAAATCAGCGTTGCTGTTCTTGAGAGATTAAAGTCTCTAAACCATGACAAATAGTAATGTCTGCTTAGGACTGACTCTACAAATCAGCAACGGTATGGGATTGGTTACAGGTTTGGTAAACCCAGAAAATCTACGGTGAAAATTTAAGGTGGTTGCTGAAGAAGATAATTTAAAATTGCGATCGCATCTAAAATCATGCCCCCATGGTTTGGGAGATACCCTGTCACATAGGGAGCCAGAGACGGTGAACACAGATCGGTAGAGTCATGGATCAATTCTGGGGCAATGAGTTCCACATCATTCACATGCTCAACCACTAACCCCATAGGTTGCTGGGCTGACGATAAAATGATGGCGGTGGGCTGTTCTAATCGGGGAGCTTGAGTCCATAGGGGACGATCTCCCAACAGCGCATTTAAGTCAATCAACCAGAGAATATCCCCACGCCAGTTGCATATACCTAGCACAGAACTGTTTACGTCTGGAATAGGCAAAATATCGGTAACAGATAGCTGTTTGACTTCCGCAATATCTCCTAGGGGCAACAGTGACTGATTTTGCCCAAGAAGTTTAAATCGGAGAAAACGCTGTCTAGTATCCTTAGGAATCGGAGAGAGTCCAAGCGGGTCCATCTGGCTGAGGTCGATGGGGATAGGGACAGATTTTGTGGGGGTGGTAGATATCATAGCCTCGCCTTAACTCATTACCTGCTGGAGGGTGGCAGAGAGCTGCTGCTGGTCAACCGGTTTACTCAGATGGGCATCAGCCCCTAGCATAGTTCCCCAGAGCCTATCGGCCTCCGTACTTTTGGTAGAGCAAATAACCACGGGGATTTTTTGAGTCTGTTCATTGGTTTTGAGATTGCGACAGAATTCAAAACCACTTTGCCCTGGCAGGACAATATCTAGAAATACCATGTCAGGCAACTTAGCCTGCACCTTTAATAAAGCTTCTTCGCTACTTTCTACCCCCACAACCGTGATCCCGGATTGTTGAAGCAGATGGGTTAAGCGTTCTCTATCGGTCAAGCTGTCTTCAACAATTAATGCGGTTACCATAAGAACTCTCAAATGTTTGGATCAACTAAATTAACGCTATTGCAAACTCTAACTTTGACCGTCAAACTGAAGGCGAAAGCTCTGAATGGCTACGAAGTTGGGTGGGTGCATCTCGATGGTTTGGCAGAAAATTTCTAAGCACCTTGAGCACCTTCTGTTTTTGAATCGGTTTACCCATAAAACCAGAAGCTCCAACCACTTTAGCCCTGACCCGATCGGCAATGCCGTCATTATTAGTAACGATAACAACCGGGATTTTCTTAAAAGTGGAAATTCGACGAATTTGAGCACAGATTTCATAGCCATTGGCCACTGGCATGACTAAATCTAGAAAAATTAGCTGGGGTTTAATCTCCAAAAGCTGAGGTAATGCTTGTAATGAATCGGCAATATTGACGTAGACATATCCAGCCGCTTGAATGATTTCTCCCATACGTTCACTATCTGCGGGACTATCATCGATATAAAGTATTGTTGCGTCTCTGGGAGATGATTTTGGTAGAAGCTGCGTCAGTGTTGGAGAATGTTTAACTTTTACTGCTACAGGCGAGGATGGGACAGCTGTAGCAACATCTGGAACCTTAGCTAAACTAGGACTTCCGGCGATAGGAGCGGCTTCCACCGTGCTAGTATCCATCATACAAATCAAATTGTTTTGAATATGAGGCAGCAAGGATACTGTTAAAGGCACTAATGGTTGTCTGGTCCTCAATGCTAAATCTCGAAGTGTTTGTTGACCATCCACTAAACCAGTTAATGCTCGAAACACCGTTAGGGATGTGTTCTCTCTAAGCTTTTGTGGTTTTACAATTAAGGGGACTTGATTGGGAAGAATCTCAATCAAGTTACATTGTTCCCAAGTTTGCCATTCCTGTTGTACTTGCTTCCAAAGTTGAACATTCTGTATGCCAACACAGGGGAACTTTGCTGCCTCTCGATGGCTGATCTTGTAGGTTAACAACGTTCTCGAAGTCTTGAAATTTAAGGTTCCCTGTTGAATAATATCAAACAAAATTTCTAAGACACATCCTACAACCAATTTTGAGAAGTGTACTCGATCAAATTTTTTACGCATCACCGATTTTGCTAGTGAATTGTAAGATAAGAGTTGTTCAGAATTTTGATGTTGTTGAATTAAACCTGGACAGTACTTGAGTAATTGTCTACGCCAACGACGTTGTGAGTGAGCTTTAGTACTTGCCCAAACAATCTGCCCTGCCAGGAAATATAGATGCCATGGCACCGTGTTCCCTGCCTGAATTGATAGAATTCCGGTAAATTGACGGTCTTTACTATATTGAATCCGTTTATTTAGCTCGACAATAACCGGCATGGATGACATATACTTCTTCAGTTCCTTTGGCAGTTGTGGGCTCAATAATTAGTCTGCCCAAGAATCTCGTTGCAAAGGTATCCGAGAGATTGCCGATCTATTAAAAAAGATTGACTCCGCTGATTTACGGATGAGGAGTGTGTTGACTTGAGTGTAAGCTGGATGCCAAAAATTATCTGACAGGCTTTTCTAAACCATGCTGAAAAATGGCATGGACATCAAGCAAGAGTAATGTGCGATCGCGCCCTTTATGGGAAATAACAGCCATGTGGCTAATCCAGTTTGTTTTATCGTTAAAGGGCGGTTCCAGGGATACGGGTTTAAAGATAGCTAGCGGCAGCTCAATCAAATCGGGGGGAATATCCACCGCAATACCCCACAGTTCTTTTTGTGGATTACGGACCACAATTAAAAAGGGAGCCTCTGCCGGCATCACTTGGGTTCTACGGCCAAACGCTTGATATAAATCGAGTAAGCGAACTGTGTGGGCCCCCAGTTGAACTAATCCAATCCCCACGGTCCCTCCCTGGCTAGGGGGAGGACAGTTCACAATTTTTAGCACCGATGTCATCGGCATTACAAACCAGTATCCCCCTATTTCAAAGATGATAAATTTTTTAGTCGTAGGTTTATTCGTATCCATATAAAACTCTCATAACTGGCGCTAAGCCATGTTTAAAACATCGTTGATGGTTTCCAACAGCTGCGGAATTAAATAGGGTTTTGTCATATAGTCTGTGGCTCCCAGATTCTGGGCCAACTGCCGGTGTTTGTCCCCCGTACGAGAGGTCAGCATAATCGTTGGGATTGAGGCAATGTGGGGCATCTGCTGACGGGCTTTGAGAAATTCAAACCCATTCATACCAGGCATTTCTAAATCGCACAAAATCACCGATACGTTTTCTTGTTCCAGCTTTTGTAAGGCTTCATTGCCCTCTTTTGCTTGATTGACAATATATCCTGCTTTTTGTAGCCCCTGGGCCAGGGTATTGCGAACTGTGATCGAGTCGTCTATAACCAAAATTGACTGTCTAGTAGCCTTGGGAGGTTTGGGTTTAGGCTGTTTACGGATCACTCCCCCAGATGTTGACGAGGATTGTTTGAGTACAGTTAAGGTTAAAGCAGCACCATCCACTACCAAACTGAGACGACCATCGGGGAGAATACTACAGCCATAAAGGTAGGAAGGCGCTGTATCGATTTCTCCAAATGAGCGGATCACTAATTCTTGTTCTCCTAACAGCTGATGACATTCTAGGCCCAGGTAATATTCCTGGTGCTGCATCAACAAGATAGGGTTGGCGGTATCTGAGGCGGTTTTTGATTCCTGCCAGTGGCTTTGGGGAAGTGTGGCACTGTAATTTAAAGCGTCTGACAGTGACACCACCGGGACCAAATGTTCCTCCTCATCTATTTGCCAACTGAGGAGTTTACTGCCATCACGGGTACTCAGCTGGTCTGGTTTTGGAATGAGAATTTGCTCAATGGCATCAGTCATAAAAGTGTACAGGGTTTCACTGGCCTGACAAAGCAACAGTTTGGCAATGGTTAGGTTAGTGGGAATTTCCAGAGTAAAACAAGCACCCTCGGATGCCTGGTGGGTAACCGTTACCTGAGCCTGTAACGCCTGCATCTGAGCTCGCACTGCATCAAGGCCAAATCCTCGTCCAGACAGTTCATCCACATGGTCAGAGGTGGAAAAACCTGGTTTGAACACTAAATTGCTAATCTCAGTAGGACTTAAGGGCTGTGTGGGAGCAATCAGATGATTGTTGATGGCCTTCTGGCGAATGGCGTCTAAATCTAACCCTCGACCATTATCGCGGACGCTAATCAACAAACGCTGTCCCTCTTGTCTTGCTGACAGGTGAATTTGGGCCTCGTCTTGTTTGCCCTGCTGTTGGCGTTCTGTCGAGGGTTCAATGCCGTGATCAAAGGCATTGCGCACTAGATGCAAAAGGGGCTCATATAGTTTGTCGATAATCATTTTATCGACCAGTACATGACTGCCTTCAAGTTTTAATTCTGCTGGTTTACCCTGGTGCGCTCTTAGTCGGCCCAGCACCTGATGAAAGCGGTCAAACACATTGCTAATGGGCTGCATTCGAGTCTTAACCAGGGTTTCTCGCAGATTTTTAACAATACGCTGCTGCTTTTCCAACGCCTGGATACTGTTGAGAGTGTATAACTCAATGGCTTCAGCACTTTCTATTTGCTGCACTATGGCGTCTAAAGACGTCTGTATTTGCAGCTGGAGGTCGCTGTAGCGATCGAACTCTAACGGATCAAACTGCCTGTGCTCTGCTGCTGGGGCAACGACAGGTGCACTGGCCCGGCTTTGTAGCTCAGAAAGCTGCTGTTGCTGTTTTCCCAACTGAGTGAGTAGGGTTTTGGCCGTTGCCAACAGGTTGGTGTTGTACAGTGTCTGACGATTTTGCTGAGTGAGCAAATCACCAATGGCGTAGTTAATCTGCTCAAGGTGATCGATGGATACTTTTAGATTAGAGACTTTTGGCGTGACCAATGGGTCAACTGAAACGTTTGCAGCGTTTGAGGTGGGGGCAGGCTGCGCTGCAGACTCTTTTGAAACCGATGGGGCAGACTCTACCTTTGGCTGGGCAAATAGATCATCAAACCCCTCCTTCTCAATTGCAGGCTGTTGGACCCGCAGACGCGGTTTTGTCTGGTTGGAGGCATCTTTTTGGGGTGAGGGCGCAGTACCGGGGATGGGTTGATTTAATACGTTCCATACCTGCCCAAACCAATTGTTTTTGGAGGATTTAGGGGGGGTCGCTAACCTTTGCAGCATCAGGCTGGGACCTCCACCCTGGGTACGGTCTCCTTCTAAAACCTTTGTTTGGGCAACTCGGTAGTCCTCTAGGGCAATCTGGGCAATCTGCACCACCAGATCGGGTCTGTAGTCGAGGGCGGTCAGCGTGGTTTGTACAATTTTGGCAAACCCCGGTAGATCAAATGACTCTGCTAACCCGTTAAATATGTCTCCGTGGGTCTGTAAAAGTTTAGTTAAGACTTTGGGGTCAGGATTTTTAAGGGCCTCCTCTAATTCTTCTAGTCGTTTATTCACCCCCTTTTCAAATACAGATTGGGTAATGTCCACCCCTAACTCACTGGATGTGGGTAGATAGCCATCCTGACCAAACCGGCTGCCAAGGTGGTTTTCTAGCTTGGAAACCACCTTGGCCATGCGGTCTAACACGCTGGATTCGTCTATTTGAGCCTCTAATGTTTGAGCTGAGAGTAGCAGCTGTAAACAGCCATACCCTTCAAAAATAAGGGATTCGATGGCGGGTGTAAGCTTTGCATCAGGAGCACATAGCGCCCTAAACACATTTTCTAGCGAATGGGTGGTGGTTTTAATGTTATCCAAGCCAACGCTGGCCGCTGCTCCTTTTAGGGTATGGGCCACTCGCATCAAAGCATAGACTTTTTGAACATCAAAGTCTTGATGCAGGGTTTGTAGCTCAATGTCCATTTGCTGAAGCAGCTCCGATGCTTCTTGCAAAAAATAAGAGGGTACTTTCTGGGGGCTTACAGAATTAGACGTCATGGTTAGGGGACTGCACAGAAATTAAAGGCCCAGGGGAAGATGGGCAGTGGGCAGTAATCAAGGGTAGATAGATGCCAATGCCTTGGGAAGAGAATTGTTTGCTCGTTAGGACGAAACAGTTAGAACAAAACACTTATATGCCTGTACTAGCTTGGAGGGCCTTAGCGGTTGTTAAAAGTTGACGAATGGATTGGGTAAGTTGTTGTGAATTTTTAGAAGTTTGATTGGCAGTTTCAGTGGCGTCTGTCACTGAAATAGTGACCCCCTTAAACTCTGCTGCCTGTTGGTGGGTGGCCTGGGTGATTTCCTCGATTAGGTTACTAATCTGACTGGTAGCTTCGACGATCTCTGTGAGATTGCGCCGGGCATCAGTGACTAGATTGGTGCCTGTGGCCACCTGTTGGATCCCGGTTTCCATGGCGGTGGACACTTCGGCAGTGCCCACTTGAATTTCCTGTACCAGTTGCTCAATTTCGGTGGCGGCTTCAGCAGACTGACGGGCCAGCGATCGCACCTCGTCCGCCACCACGGCAAACCCCCGACCGTACTCCCCAGCCCGAGTGGCCTCAATGGATGCATTCAGCGCCAGCAGCTGGGTTTGAGTAGTGAAGTGACTAATCAGATTCACCACTTTAGAAATTTTCTGGGACGACTCGCTCAAACGCTTAATCCGCTGGTTTGTATCCGCTACAGTGGAGCGAATGGTCATAATCCCATCAACGGTACGGTTCATGGCCGTATTCCCCACCTGCACCGTCTTGTTGGCCTGCTGTACGGCGGCCTCTACCTGCTGGGCATCCCCTACCACCCCTTCAGATAGCCCCATCAGATCCTGCACCCGTTTAAGTACCTGGGTCAACGACGCTGTCTGTTGGCTAATGGATGCCTCATTTAGCTGAGATGTTTGTCCCACCTGGTCAGCAGCTTTTTGGACCTCTAATACAATTTCAGTCAAGGCAGCATTTTTAGTCTGGAGCTGCTCTAAATAATCTCCCTGCTGTAGGGCTAGATTGAGCTGGGCCCCGATCCGGTGAATAAATTCGACCTCGGCATCTTGCCAGTCCCGTGGCCCCGTACACTGATGCACACAGAACAACCCCCAAAGAATATCGCCCTTAAGTAGCGGCACCACCAAACTGGCTCTTACCTGCAGCTGAGAGAGGAGCTCCACTAAACAGTCCGGCAAATCCAAGTTAGTCACATCATTGACGACCCAATAGCGTCCCTGGCGATAGTTCTCGGCCTGGTCCTCGGCAAAACAATGATCTTTAACTTTGGCAGCCATGGCAGAAAACACTCCGGCGGCCACATCTTCTACGACAAACTCGCCTACAGCGTAGTTGGTGGCTACATCAAACTGGTACATCCCCACCCGGTCAGCCTTGAGCAGCTGACGGATGTCGCGCACCGTTGTTTTTAGGGTTTGGGGTAAATCGGTGGTTTTGCGAAGACGTTCGGTTATTTTGGTAATCAGTCGTTCCTGGGTGGCCACCTGCTCCAGCTGCTGATTTTTTTCTTTTACCTGATCAAGATAGTCAGCCTGTTGCAACACGAGGTTAAGCTGTGCCCCAATCCGTTTTGCAAACTTGACCTCAGACTCTTGCCATACGCGGGGACCGTGACATTCATGGACACAGAACAGTCCCCACAGGATGTTGCCCTTGAGCAGGGGCACCACCAAACTAGCTCGCACATGTAACTCTGACAGGAGCTCTACTAAACAATCGGGTAGCTGTAACGTAGTCACATCATTGACCACCCAATGGCGACCTTTACGATAGTTCTCGGCCTGGCCCTCGGCAAAACAGTGATCTTTAACCTTGGCGGCCATGGCAGAAAACACCCCAGGGGCCACATCCTCCACCACAAACTCGCCTACGGCATAGTTGGTAGCCACATCAAACTGGTACATGCCCACCCGATCAGCCTGAAACACCTGGCGAATGTCGCGCACTGTTGTTTGTAAGGTTTGGGACAGATCGGTGGTCTTGCGCAATCGCTCGGTAATTTTTGAGAGCAGTTTTTCCTGCATGGCCATGTCCCTGGCCTGGTGACGGTAGCCTGCCTGCTCCAGGGCTAGCCCCAGCTGGCTGGCCACCCGCTGGACAAAGGCGACATCCGCTTCTTGCCACTGGCGTAAACCACGGCACTGATGGATGCAGAGCAGTCCCCACAGCTGCCCAGACTGAAACAGCGGTACCACCAGACTGGCCCGCACCTGGAACTGGGTCAATATATCTCTATGCTGCTCAGGTAGTCCCTGGGTTTGGACATCGGCGGCGACCCAACAATCTCCCTGGCGATAAGCATCGAGCATTTCCTTATCAAAGCCATAATCGTCCACAGGAATATCTTTAATTAGGACAAAATCGCCGTGGACATTTTCGGCAATAACGCTCCCCTGGTCAGTTTCGGGATGAAATTGAAAAAGAGCTACCCGGTCAGTTTTGAGAAACTGGCGCAGGGTGCGGGTAACGTTGTCAAATATCTGTTGGTTGTCGGTAGCGATGCGAATGGTTTGCACCAGATTGGTAATCAACCGTTCGCGGATCACTTCCTGTTGGCTTTGGGTCTGCAGCTCATGGGCCTGGAGCTTGAGGGTGAGTTCGGTGATCACCTGGTACAACAGGGCTATGTCATTATCATTCCATTGACGCGGTGTGGCACAGCTTTGGATCGTCAACAGCCCCCACACCTGCTCGTTGACAAAGATGGGCAGACTCAGACTCGCCTGTACCTGAAAACTTTGAAACAGCTGCATTTGATAGGGCGTCACCGCATCGTTGGCAACGTTGGTAATGCTAATAACGGCCTGCTGCTGATAAAGCTGATTGGTTTCTCGGCCAAAGGCCAGCGCGGGCAGGGTTTGCCCCAGGGTGGGACTGTAGCCAGCGGTGAGCGATTCGGCGATAATGCTGCCCTGGGTCTCGGACTGAAACTGATAGATTAGCGCCCGGTCAACGCCAAATCGTTTCCGGAGTTCGTTGACGGTAATTTGATAGAGATTTTCCAGGTTGCTGGCCTGGGTCATGGCGTTTGCGATCGCAAACGGTCGTCGGCTCTGGCTGCGGGGAAAGGGGATGGACTCCACCGACAGGGCCACTTCAGCGACAGGTTCCGGTGTGGTCTGAGTCAGATTAAGGTCATCTGGCGTCAGCGTTAGCTCTAGATGAGCCTCTAAGTCAGCGGATTCTGTTAGCGAGTTATCATCAATTGTGGTTAGCAGCTCATCGGAACTGTTATTGGTAAGATTTGCCATTGGTATGCTCAGTAAGGACTAATTTCAAGAAATAAAGTAAGAATTTAAACAGCTGCAGCGTTGCTAGAAACAGCAACTGGCTCTAAACAAGAACAGATTAAGGAGGTGCCTGTAGGGAACGCTCAACAATCACATCCACATCCAGGACTGTGCCGCCATGGTTTGGCACATAGCCCATCACAAAGGGAGCCAACGCCGTAGAGTAAAGCTCGGTGGGTAAATGAAGCGTTTCAGGAGCAATCATCTCCACATCGTCCACCTGTTCTACCACCAGCCCCACCATGCGATCGCCCGATTCGACAACGATCACCGTGGGCTGTTTAAGCATAGGCGTTTGGTGCCACAGGGGAGTATGACCTACCAATACATCGATATCCACAAGCCAGAGAATTTCTCCTCGCCAGCTACACACCCCCAATAAATAGGCCGGTATTTCGGGCACTGGCAAAATCTCTACTACCTCTAACTGCAGTACCTCAACCACAACCTCCAGGGGTAGTAGGGTCTGATTTTCACCGGAGAGTTTAAACCGCAAAAACCGTTGACGGGTGTCTTCGGGTATAGGGTCCAGACCCAGAGGATCTAACTCCAGTGACGTTGTTCGTAATGCTGTCTGTAGTGGATCGACAACAGAAGATGTCATAACGAATACATTGATAAGAGAATGATGGATACCGAAAAGAAGCTGTTAGATATTAATTAAACAAACAGCTTGTCTTGAGGGATATTTTGAGACGGCTGATGCTGGATTGGCTTCAAATACTTTTTAAGTACTTTGAGGACTCGTTCTTCTTTCACTGGTTTACTAAAAAACCCGGAAGCCCCTACAAATCTTGCCCGCACCCGATCGATGATGCCATCATTATTGGTCACAATAATAATGGGGGTTTTTCTAAACGTCGATGTGCGTCTGATTTGAGCACACAGTTCATACCCATTGGTAAAAGGCATAACCAGGTCTAGAAAGATCAGATTAGGTCTCAGCTCCAACAACAATGGAATGGCCTCTAAGGGCTCACTCACATTGTCATAGCCATAGCCTGCCCTGCGTACGATCTCTGCCATCGCCTGGCTATCGGCGGGACTGTCATCCACATAAACCACCATCGACTCACCATCGATCCAGGTGTCAGCGCCTTCCGCAGAAAAGTTTTGAGAGGTTTGCACCTTTAGAGGTGATTGAGACTTTGATACCTCCTGAAATTGAAAAGGAGAGAGATAGGATGGCACTGAACCTATGGCAGGATTGAGCAACGCTTTGATTTTATCCAGGATGTTATCGAGATTAATGGGCTTGAGCTCGTAGTCATCACAGCCCGACTCAGAAACATTACTCCATTGGTCATTATTGGTTAGCGCCATCATAGCAATGATGGGAATAGCCTGGGTTACTGTAGATGACTTCAAGATTTTAATAGCCTGCCAACCATTGATGACGGGTAAATCAGTGGCCACTAAGATTAAGTCTGGCGACTCAGTCACGGCCATTAAGATCCCTTCGTCCCCCCCATCTGGGGCAAGAACAATATTGTAGCCATGCTGAGTCAGCTGATCTTGTAACAACTGACACGTTGGCTCATCATGTTCTACCAACAATATTTTTTTCGTCATAAAAAAAAGTGAAACGGTTATAAGTGTTTGATCTTAAGAGATTTACCACCTGAAGCAGTGGAGAGAACACATTTGCGTAAATCAATGAAAAAATGCAATAACCTCCTGACCTCAGGCAGAAATGTTACCGCTACTATTAGCACCTTTAACTATTTAACTGTCGTATTCAAGCAGTAAATCGAGAAGCGTTTTATACGATAGGACGCTATTTGAGAACAGCCGTAAATATATGCCAACTACTCTGGGCCGTACCTGTAAATAAAGTCACATAAATAAAGCAATGCCAGAGTAATGTCTTGATGCCCCCGAGAAGTAACTCAGTATATATGACTAAGTGATATAAATTATGCGCTAGGAAAGACTGCTGGCGCTCAAAGGTAAATATAATCAGCTAAAAAATTCATATACATGAGGACTTGACTTAATATTCTCTAAATAGTCTTTGACCTGTGCTGATATTTGGTGGTTTCAATGAACTATAAATGGTTGCCAACATCTGTGTCAGACAGTTACAACAGCACTTTAAATTGCTGTCGGGGGCCGTTGTTAAATTTGTTACCCGTGCTGTTAATAATGCCTAGGTCGATTCTTTTTTAGGGAGCAAATCTGTTCAAAAATAGAGAAAATCGACTGGTTTTCTGGTAGGTATAATTTTACATTTAGACAACAGCGCTGATTTAAAGCCAGGTGCTCCAAACCAAATAGCCAATACTCAGACTGGCAAATAGCAAACTGGGCACCAGCCAGGTGGTAACGACCTCAGCGTAGTGGTGAATTTGATGACAGCTGTTGTAGAGGGTTAGAAATGTATGGTGTAATGTGATACACAGCAGCAACAGCCACAGCCACGGTATCACGATGGCCACAGGGCTAATCAAGGCAAATATACCAAGGGGAAATATCGTAGCCCCTGCCACAAAGGTGTCGCTGGCCCAGCTACCGTGACGTCGGAACCACAGTCGAGAAAACGCCAATAAAAGGATCAAACTTAGAAACGTAGCGGAGCCGGACAGCCATAGACGAATCAGGGCCATAGCGGGGCTCAATTCTCCAGCAAACCGCAGTACGTAGCCCCCCAGAGTAAAGCTCCCCAGCCCCACCATGGCAAGCAGACATCCCACACGTAAAGCCTGTCGCTGATTGAGGTGACTGTATAGAGCGGTCACTTCTTCACCAGGGTTGCCCAATAAACCAATGAAGTAGCGGTTTATACGGCCCAACCCTCCCCAGCGTTTTCTAAGATTGCTTTTGGGCCGCTTAAACCGACGCTGTTGCTTTAGGGAGCGGATGCGATCGCAGCTGCGGTGATAGCCCTCTAAATCGCCCTGGGCCTGGTAGTGCATCGATGCGGTTTGGAAATCATTGGCGGCCTCATCCCATTCCTGAATATCGGCGTAGGCAATGGCTCGTTGAAAATAAGCCTGGGGATCGTCCGGTTCGTAACCAATGGCCTCAGTGTAGGCTGCGATCGCACTTTCGGTATATCCCAGACGATAGCGGGCCAGGCCCAGATAGTAGTAAGTCTTGGGCAACCGCTGTGGAAACTGCAGTAAACGCTGACAGTCCGCCAGGACTCCGGCATCATCCTCTAAAAGATAGCGCACCTGGGCCCGGCGCAAATAGGCCTCCGCCAAATCCGGCTGCAGCTCAATGGCATGATCAAAATCCGCCAGCGCACTTTTGTAACGTCGCGATAACGTCTGCTGAATTCCCCGCAAATAGAAATCATGGGCCGTTTTGGGGCGAGTGCCCTCATAGGCGGTGGTCCCCGTGCGGTCGTACTGCTGCCGCTGCACCTGATCAATCAGCACCTCATAGGCCTCATGCAGAGCACGAAATTTTTCCAGGGCTCCAGGATCGTCTGGATTTAAGTCTGGATGATATCGTCGTGCCAGCCGTCGAAATGCCGCTTTAATTTCTGCCTGACTCGCATCAGGAGATACCTGTAATCGTGCGTAATAGTCATCAGCAGTGGTCATAGACAACCCACCAGGGAGATGGGAACAGGATAATAGTTGAGAAACGACACTATTGTAGTCATTTCTTGAAGGAGATTGGGCGACCGATGGCGGCTGTTATAAAATCGTCAAGCCGATTTCTTTGAGTTCTTCAATCATTTTTTATTTAAGTCCGTAGAGTTTTAGGGGCTGGTCAAGTTTTCCCCTGGCCACAACAACTTTTTGTAGGACTGGCCATGACTTATACCGGAAGTCTATGGCAGTGATCCCAATTCTGGGGATTTAAGGCACACTGGACTGTAAGTCTTATATAGACTAAGCCCGCCGTGTATTAACGCTTATTTATGGTCACACCTCAGGCAGCTCCCAATTCCAATGCTAATCCGCCCCTGGCTCCTGGCTTAGATGCCTTAACCCTTAACCGTAAGCAAGCGGCTAAGGTATTAAGCCAGATCGCTACTGCAATGGATCGAGCTGAAACCACTGAGCGTTCAGGGCAGCTGGGTTTGACCCACCATATCCGTACATTGCAAAGCACCGCACAGCAGCTACAGCAGGGTACCTATCGGATTGTGGTGCTGGGGGAAATGAAGCGGGGTAAAAGCACGCTGATCAATGCCCTGATCGGTGATGTGCTGCTGCCCAGCGATGTCAATCCGTGTACTGCGCTGCTGAGTGTGCTGCGCCACGGCCCAGAGCAAAAGGTAACGCTGCACTATAACGATGGCAGTTCTCCCAAGGTCATTGACTTTGATACATTCCGGTCTGATTACACCATTGACCCTGAGGAAGCGCGGCAGCTAGAGACCAGTGCCTTTCCCACCATCAGCCATGTGGTAATCGAATCCCCTGCGTCTTTGCTGGCATCGGGTCTAGAAATCGTTGATACCCCTGGTCTAAATGATACTGAGGCGCGCAATCAGCAGGTGCTTAAATACTTGAACGAGGCCCAGGCGGTGGTGTTTGTGCTAGATGCCATTCAACCGATGACGCTGGATGAACAACGCTATCTACGCAACTATGTGCAAAGTCGCGATTTGGATTGCTTTTATGTGATTAACGGTTGGGACCGGATCAAGGCTGGACTAGTTGATCCAGAAGATACGGCAGTGTTGGCAGACGCTGAGCAAAGACAGCGGCAGGTGTTTGGCCAAAGTTTGCCGGAGGGGGCTGATTGGTTTGAGGTATCGGCTTTGACGGCGCTGCGTCAGCAACGAAAGGGGGACTCCCTGGCGGGTAGCGGTGTAGACCAGCTTTTACACGAACTTGAAGCCTTCTTAACCCAAAAGCGAGGACAGGTGGAACTGCAGCGGGCGGCCAAACTGGCCCATCGGGCCTATAGCGCGGTGCAGGAAACGGTGGCCCGGCGGATTCCGCTATTGGACGAAGATCTGAGCGAGCTGCAGCAGCGGGTGGCGTCGGTAGAAAGTGAGTTTGGCAAGCTGGAAAAAATCCGGGATAACTATCGACAGCTGATTCGGGGGAAATGCGATCGCACCGCCAAAGCCATCGCCGACTCCTTCAAAACCTATATTATCAATTTAGAAGAAACCTTTGAAACCGACTTTGCCGCTTCCCAGCCCGATCTAGAGTTTCTCGACTTCCTGGACGAAGACTCCCGCGACGACTTTTACCGAGAGTTTAAGCGCGCTTTTGAACGCTACATTAATGACCGTCTAGCCGCCTGGGAATTTACCGCCAAACAAAAAATTGGCCAGTCCTTTGACGACCTAAATGAAAGCGCTGCCGACTATCAGGTGGCCTATGCCGAAGTGGTGGAAGTCATCCATGAGAAAATGATGGGTCGTAAGTTCTACGCCCCTGGCAGTGATACTGCCGACGAAGCCCGCCCCTGGATTGACAATATTCGCGATCTGTTTGACGAACTGCCGGACACCTTAAATGATGCCGTGATGCCCTTTAATCATTTTTGGCAGTCTGTATTACAAATGGCCGTGAGCTATGTGTGTATCGTGATCGCACTACAAATTTTAGGCTTGTTGTTTAGCAGTTTGTTTCTCAATATTGTGGGAGTGATTGCTGCTGCAGGAGGGGTTTTAGCAGCCCAGGCAGAGTTTGTCCGCCAGGAGTTTATTAAGGCCACACGAAAAGAGTTTGCAAAGCATTTACCTCAAATTGCAGCGGACCAGTGGCAGCCGATTTATAAATCTGTTCAGGAGTGCTTTGGTACCTACGAAGAGCGAGCAATCGAGCGCATTAGCGGTGACATTGCTTCACGACGGTTGGAACTGAGTAGCCTGGTGGAAAAGAAACAACAAAATGAAATTAATCGAGAACAAACTGTAGAACGGCTAAAGGCATTAGAAGGGAATATTCAGAAAGAGTTAGTAGTATTACAGGGAATGGTGTAAGTCGTAACGGGAATTCTAGAGGGGCAGCCATTAGATGTGCCTTTATGGCAGCTCCAAAAAGACAATTCAATCGGAGCATGGCGATCTAGAGCTTTCGATACCCCGTGACCATAAGAGTAGCTTCGACCCGATCTTGGGGCCCAAACATCACCGTCGTATTTCGGGCCTCGATGAGAGAATTAACGCTTACACAAAAATCTGAAGACTCTCATTCTTACGAATAGCCTCCGTCCTCCCCCTCTTCCTTTTCCTCCCCCTCTTTCCCCTCTCCAGCTCCTACAACCTTCACACCACCCCCTACGGCCTAGAAGGCGTCCCTGTATTCCCAGTCCCACTGATGTCATCAATCTCTTGCAAGCTAATATCTACCTTTGCTCTTACAGGTGTACCATCGGGTAAAAACATCGTTAATGTGTAGCTAAGCGACTGTACAAAACACCTTAAATATTCCTGTTTGCCCCATGCAAAAATATACATGGGGGGACGGTCTTTGTTGTCTAAAAACTCAACGGCCTGTTGAAAGCTTTGAATATGCTTGTCGATTACATTTTCTCCGGTTTCATAGGTGTCAAAAATTAAGCCCTTAAGATCGAGTTTTTCAGATTTCGTGGAACCAAAGCTAACCTTTGGGGTGCCGCTCTCTGTTCGAGCTCCCCCACAGGAATTAAGATTCATCTCTCGTCCAAACTTTAGTTCAGTTGGGTTAAACATAAACTCGATATTGCTACCGCCCCCTTGAGCGATCAGTTTAGCTTTAACAAATTTACTCATGGTTCACTCTGTATTTTATTTACGATATTAGAAAAGTTCACTTCGACTTTGCTCCGTTAGCGCTCCATCCAAGACAATGAGTCTATCTAGGGTATTGAGGTCCGCGTCGTTCTCGTTCTAATGAAAGTCTTTGCCGTAACAAACTATAAACCTCCTGGACCAGCAGCTCTAAATATTGGCTGTAGTTATGATTAGTTTCGCTTTCGTCTTCAGCATCAGATGAAG
>JBCCJR010000019.1:0-26801 GCA_039045805.1 Cyanobacteria bacterium P01_C01_bin.118 | reverse complement strand
ATGACCCGGTAAACGGCCAGCAACAGGATGAATGCCAAACCGAACATTCACACCGCGCTTAGTCAATAGCTGAGTAATTTCCGAAACCGCATGTTGCGCTTGTGCTACCGCCATACCGTAACCAGGGGTGATAATCACACTCTGAGCATCTGCCAACAACTCAATGGTGCCGTTCACATCAGTCTCATTTACAGTCCCTTCAACCGCTTTGCCACCACTCTTACCAGAACCTTGACCAAAGCCGCCGAGAATCACGCTAAAGAAAGAACGGTTCATCGCCTTGCACATGATGTAGCTCAGGATGGCACCGCTGCTACCTACTAATGCGCCAGTCACAATCAACAAATCATTGGAAAGCATAAAGCCCGCTGCTGCTGCTGCCCAACCTGAGTAGCTGTTGAGCATGGAGATTACCACCGGCATATCGGCACCACCGATGGCGGCCACTAGATGGATGCCTAGCAGGGATGAAATGGCTACCATGCCCAGCACATAGCCAAACCCATCAGTACCTTCAGCTCCCATAAAGCCAACGCCGAGGACAACAGTACCCACTAGCATGACAACATTCAGCAAATGACGAGCGGGCAGCATCAGTGGCTTGCTGCTAATAATTGCCCGCAGCTTACCAAATGCCACCACAGAGCCCGTAAATGTCAGGGCACCAATAAAGATACCAATGTAAATTTCCAGCTTGTGAATGGTTTCCTCGGCACCCACCAGTGTGGGATCGGGACCTAAATAGCTAGCCAAACCAACCAGCACAGCGGCCAAGCCCACAAAGCTATGGAGAATAGCCACTAGCTCAGGCATTTCAGTCATTTCTACCCGAGCAGCGACCAAGCCACCAATAGCCACAGCGGGCACAATGGCTACGACCAAAAGCCCGTAAGCACTCACCTGCGCACTAAACGCCGTTGCCACCAGGGCAATAATCATGCCGATAATGCCGTAAACATTACCGCGCTTGGCACTCTCCTGGTTCGAGAGACCACCCAAGCTCAAAATAAACAAAACAATGGCAGCTAAATACGCCACCGCAACAAGATTGTTAGACATGAGAAGAGAGATTGTAGAGAACTGTCTAAACGATTGAAATCTGAAGTCCCTCTCCTGGAGGAGAGGGATTTAGAGAGAGGTTCTACTTCCTAAACATCTTCAACATCCGCTGTGTGACCAAGAAGCCACCTGCGATGTTGATGGTGCCGATAAAGATGGCAATAGCGCCCAATATTACTGTGGGCGACCAGCCTTGCCCAGAAATCTGTAACATGCCGCCGATGATGATGATGCCGCTAATGGCATTGGTCACACTCATCAAAGGAGTATGTAGAGAAGGCGACACGTTCCAAATTACCTGCCAGCCAACAAAACAGGCCAAAATAAAGACGGTGAAGTGGGATAGGAAAGATGTGGGGGCGCTGATACCAATGCCGATCAGGGCAAGGGCCGCGCAAGCTACACCGATCCATTTCCAGGGCAGTGAGACTTTAGGGGCATCGGATTTTTCGTCTGCCTTGGCCGATTCCTCTATCTTTGCTTCAACTTTCGGAGGTGCTGGCTTCTCAGGCTTGGGTGCAGGCCAGGTGACTTGACCTTCATGACTGACTAAAGCCCCGCGAACCACTTCATCGTCGAAGTTGACGGTGTAACCTTCAGAACCACCCATGTCGTTGAGCAGGTGGTACAGGTTCATGCCATAGAGTTGACTGGACTGTCCGGCCATACGGCTAGCCAGGTCGGTCAAACCAACAATTGTCACACCATGGTGGCGATAGACATCGCCTGCACGACTCACTTCGCAGTTGCCACCTTGGGCGGCGGCCATGTCTACAACCACCGAACCCGGTTTCATCAGCTCCACAGTGTCTTTGGTGACCAGGAGCGGTGCTTTTTTGCCAGGAATGAGGGCGGTGGTAATGATGATGTCCACTTCTTTGGCCTGTTCGGCAAACAGGGCCATCTCAGCTTCAATAAATTCCTTGCTCATGACCTTGGCATAGCCGCCGGAGCCAGTGCCATCTTCTGCAAACTCTAATTCTAGGAACTGAGCACCCATGCTCTCTACCTGCTCTTTCACCACAGGGCGAGTGTCAAACGCTCGTACAATTGCCCCCAGGCTTTTGGCGGCACCGATGGCGGCTAGACCAGCGACACCTGCGCCAATGACCAGAACCTTAGCGGGGGGCACTTTGCCTGCAGCCGTAATTTGCCCGGTGAAGAAGCGACCAAAGTTATTGGCGGCTTCAATGACGGCTCGATATCCGGCCACATTGGCCATGGAGCTGAGGGCATCCATTTTCTGGGCACGGCTGATGCGGGGTACCGAATCTATTGCCAGAGCGGTTACTTGCTTGTTGGCTAGCTGTTTGACCAGGTCACTATTCTGGGCAGGCCATAGAAAACTGATCAGGGTTTGACCACTGTGTGCCAACTCAGCTTCATGACAGTTAAGTTCATGATGATGGGTGGGTGGTTCAACCTTTAAGACAATATCGGCCTGTTGCCAAAGCTCGACAGCATTGGCGATGACTTGGCAGCCCGCATCACGATAGGCCTGGTCTGAAAACTCAGCCCGTTCGCCAGCACCTGTTTCTATCAGCACATCGAAGCCAAGGGACTGGAGTTTTTTGACAGTTTTGGGAGTGGCTGCCACACGGCATTCCCCTGATGTAATTTCTTTGGGAATGCCGATGCGCTTTGAGCGTTCGGGTTGCGACGCTTGTTGGGCGATAGCACCTTGATCGAGTGCAATGGTCATAGTGATCCTTTTGATTAACTAGCTGGGTTAACGACTGTTTTAAAAACACTATGGAAGCGAGATCGCACTTGAGTTCAATCCTGCAGGAATAACTTTAGATTTAGTGTTTTTCCGTTACTTAAAATTCAATGATTACTCTGATTGGCAAAGACCTATTTCATGGTGCATCGTGCTGACTGTAAAACCTATAAAAATGAAGGAATCCAATCACTGAGTGTCGTAAAAAACAGCTACCTTTAGATAGGTATGTAATCTTCGACCAAGGCGTTGCTAATGCTTAGACTTTAGGTTTTATAGAGTTTATGGACAAGCATTAACTTTCGTTTTGATTGTTGAGAGAGTTTTTAGAGCCAGTCATAATGCTTGATTTAAGTCTGGCAATTTAACTATAGAAAAGTGTGAAACTCTTTATGAACATTTATCTTTTTTGACACAAGTCAAAAAAATGGGTGCTCTTTCTAATTAGGTTTGATGGGTTTTAACTATGAGTTATTCCCGCTCTAAAGAAGGTGGATAAATCTTAGGTTTTTGCTTTAGGAAAGTCGTTGATAGCAAAGAAATCCCCACAACTTTGCTGCCGATTGAGTATGCTAATCTTAAGAAAAATTGCGATCCGTAAATTTGCAGGCTTGAGTGATATCTGCAAATTTACTGACTCTGCTTTATATGAGAGTGGGTGGTGGTGGTCGATTCTTAGGGCTAACCCAATGTGGTTCTAGCCTCTGTAGTTGGACCAATTGGGCAAACCGTCCCTGAAATGGACTGCACCGTTTGGATACCGTGATAGTTCTAGATGAGTTCTGTTTGTAGTGTGAGCTTCAGGAGTGAGCAATGATGCTTAAGAATTTTGTCCGATGGGGGTTAGCCGGTTTGCTGCTTTCATCAGTGGCTGGGTTTACTGTGCCAACTCTGGCTCAAAGCTATGAGTCTGACGGCTTGACCGTTTTTGGCGGCGCAGATCCTTCTTTCCGTTTAGCGTATAGATTGCTTAATAATGAGCCGCGTAGCAAGCGCACCCATTGGGAATTGGAGGTCCGTGGAGAACAGCTGCAGACGGCTACATCGGCCCTAGTGGTGACCGTACCTGAGTCCTTTACTCGCTACAGAGGGAGTATCAATCTCGATGAGATCACTGTTCGTTATGGCCGTATTAATAGCGATGGCGAAGAGATTGCAATTGATGAGGTACGTTGGGATGACATTGTCTTTAGTGGTGCCAATGACCTATCGGAAGAGTTAGACAAGATTGAGATTTTCTTAGCGGAGGATATTCCAGCGGATACGTCTATCACACTGGAATTTGCGAAGGTGAAAAATCCTACGCGTGCACTGATGTTGAGGACCAATTTGCAGGTCTTTCCTCGGGGTGAAGAGCTGGCAACTTACGTGGGTACCTGGGAAATGCTAGTTGCCTATGATGATCGTGACTCATAACTGAAAATGTTGTCCATGGGCTGCTGCGGCATGTTAATATCAGAAACCGCGCCTAAATGGGCGCAGGTAGTTTGAGCAGACCTAGGAGCAATCGCCATGACTAAGCGCACCCTCGGCGGTACATCTCGCAAGCGGAAGCGCGTTTCCGGTTTTCGTGTTCGTATGCGGACGGCTAATGGTCGACGCGTGATTCAATCTCGTCGTAAGAAAGGACGGGCTCGTCTGGCTGTGTAGCTAGTCGGTCAAGTTGCGATCGCACCCGTGGCGTTACCCAAACAGCATCGACTAAGGTCACCACGTTCGTTCTCTAAAGTTTATCGACGGGGACGACGAGCAAACAGGCAGCTTCTGGCTGCTAAAGCCCTCAAAAACCCTATGTCCGACGATGGTTCTGCTGATGGGCCATCGTCGGACATTTGTTTTGGTGTTTCCATCAGCCGTAAAGTGCATAAGCGAGCCGTTGTCCGTAACCGGATTAAGCGTCAGATCCATTCAGCTCTGAGTACTCTGCTACCTAGATCAACAGGGTCCTGGTGGGTTGTGATCAATGTGCGCACAGCTGCAGTGACCTGCGAATATTACGATTTTTTGCGAGAATTAGAGAGTCTATTAATAGAGCTGGAGGTGCTACATGGGAGTTAAGGAAGAAGTTTATTACGAAGGCGGTCCCCATATCGGTGATTTGATTTTTCACTGTGTGCTGGCAATCACGTTGGTCTTCATCCCTCTGACCGTTGGTGCCATTATCCGGGCTTTATGGGTTCGCTATCGCATTACGAGTCGCCGTATTTCCGTTACCGGTGGATGGATGGGGCGTAATCGTACTGACCTGATTTATTCAGAAGTTACTCGGGTGGCTATCGTCCCAAGAGGTCTGGGTCTGTGGGGAGATATGGCAGTGCAGCTCAAAGATGGCAGTCGTCTTGAAATGCGTGCTGTACCTAGATTTCGTGAACTTTATGACAAAATCATGGAGCACATTTCTCCTAAAGCTCAGGAAGCTAGTAAAGTACGCATTTAGACGGGTGGTAGTTGATTGAAGGCATTACCTTCAACCGTTTTGCTTTAACGGTATTAAAAGGTTTTTAGTCTATATTGAGGACCTTAAAAACGAAGAACTTATAATGTTTTTCGTGATCTCAAGGGGTAAGGACCGTCAGTTTAAGGGCGGAACACCGCCTGCTTCATTCTTTACCTGAGTGAAATAACCGGTCCTTTTTGCTTTGAATCACCCTAACGTCTGCAATATTCAGATACATTAGAGTTCGGTATGCAATTTGCTCGGTAAGCGCGCATGGATTTCGGTATTGGATTTCTGACAAACAATATAATGCTGCCAATCCTGGACTTTTTCTACGGGATTGTGCCTAGCTATGGTTTAGCCATTGTGGCTTTAACCCTTCTTATCCGCTTTGCGCTCTACCCCTTAAATGCGGGGTCGATTCGCAATATGCGGCGCATGAAGATTACTCAGCCTCTCATGCAGAAGAAGGTTAAGGAGATCCAGGAACGTTACAAGGATGACCCGGCCAAGCTTCAGCAAGAAATGGGCGGCGTTTACAAGGAATTTGGCAATCCTCTGGCAGGTTGCTTTCCAGTGGTTTTGCAAATGCCTATTTTATTTGCGCTGTTTGCAACACTGAGGGGATCGCCGTTTGCTGATATTACTTATCCTGTAAATCTTCAAATTCTTCCCCAAGCCGAGATCGGGCAAGTTCAACCTCAAGCTTTTTCAGCAAAGGCTTCCAACCTTTATATTTCTGATGGTCAGCACTTTTCCGTTGCACCGGTATTGCCTGGAGGTAATCGTATTGGTGTAGGTGCTACAACGTCTATTCGTTTGCAAACGTCTGATGGCGAATCGGTTAGAAAGTTGGCCAGTGAGTATGCTGAAGATCCTTCTGTGTTTGTGCCTCAGTGGGAAGTGACCAAAGGTCAGGAGCTGGTCAAAGTTGATGAGAATGGCCAGATTACGGCTCTAGCTCCCGGCGATGTTACTGTTCAGGCCAAACTTAAGGGACTGGCTGCCAACAAAGGCTTCTTGTTTATCAAAGAATTGGGCCGTATTGGTGCAATGGGAGACGATGGTGAGATCCATTGGGATATCCTGGGCATGGTTCTGTTTTTTGGCCTAAGTCTTTATGTCAATCAGCTTTTGTCAGGTCAGTCATCCAGCGATAATCCTCAGCAAGAGACCATCACCAAGTTGACCCCTGTTCTGTTTTCAGGCATGTTCCTGTTTTTTCCGTTGCCTGCCGGAGTATTGCTCTATATGGTGTTGGCTAACGTTTTTCAGACAGCACAATCCTTTATCCTTTCCAAGGAGCCCTTGCCTGAAAACATTCAGGCCCTGGTGGACGCTCAGGAAGCAAAAACAACCAGTGCTGATCGGGGTGCATTAGCGTTTGAGCCGGGTACCCGTAAGGCCAGTGCCAAGGAAGACGCTCAAGTTAAAAAGGGCGACACTCAGTCAAAGGTTGCATCCAAAGGGTCTTCCAAAGCTAGTAAGTCTGGTCGAGGAAAATCAAACTCTACCCGCTCTAAAGGCAATAAGAAATCTGGCGGTAGTTCCAAAAAAAGAGTCTCTAATCGTTAGGTGACGGTAAACTTGTGGGTGGCGTAAAAAGCTCTGAGATAGGTGTGAGTATCAACGTATGGGTGAGCAGCAAGATAAAGGTGGTATCCAATGGTTATCACAACTGCTAGAGCATCAAGGAGTTCAGGCAGATGTCACAGGTGAGCATGTGGATGATGCTCTAGGAGATAGTAGTTTTTGGCTGACTATTGAAGATTCTGCGTTAACCCAGTCTCAAATTGATGGTCTGTTAGGCGATCGCGGCCGTGTTTTAGATGCTATCCAGTATTTGGCTAATACGGTGCTAAATATTGGTCAAGAACCTGACGATCAGCAGTCCTACACCATCGAGCTGCAGGGATATCGGCAAAAACGCCGTGATGAACTTAAGGCGATAGCTGAGCGAGCGGCTGAAGATGCGTTGGCGACTGGTGGAGAACATGAGGTTGCTGACTTATCTTCGGCAGAGCGTCGTCAGGTCCATACCTTTTTAAAGGCTTATGGTGGCTTGGAAACCTTTAGTCGTGGTCGTGAGCCTGATCGTCGTCTGGTGGTACGTGCCTTGGCAGGTGATGAGCCGTCTGTTGAAAGCGAATGAAAGGTCTGCATCGTAATGCCTGATGGTAGGTTTAGTTTGGCTTAGCTCTATACGTTGAGTCTGGCCCTTCGACGTTATCTTGTAGTGGCCCATGCAACGAATATATATTCCTCATTTGCTAAAAGGTCCCGACAGTTCTCGGATCATTGAAGTTGATGATTATCTGAGTGATTTAGAAACGCTGACGCCGGTTAAAGGTCGTATTCAGATTCAGCATCGTGGCAATTTTTTAGAGGTTACAGCTCAAGCGGAAACTATCACTACTCTGACCTGTCACCGTTGCTTGCAAAACTATAATGCGCGTATACAGTTGGACACGTCAGAGTTTATTTGGTTGCAGGAGCCCCAGCTTGATACCTATGCTGAAGATGTGGAAGTGGGTTTAGATGAGCTAGTGGAAACCCTTTCACCTCAGGGACATTTTGAACCTGCCATATGGCTTTATGAACAGCTATGTCTGTCGATGCCTCAGCGTCAGATCTGTGATGCAGCCTGTGAAGGAATTTCGAATCCGTTATCCAGCGATGCAGATGAGGTAGCAGCATCTGCCGATCAGCGCTGGGCTGCCTTATCGGCTCTCAAACAACAGCTGTCTGATTGATTCCCGATTAATTTTTCATGGGTGCTATATGACATTTCACGAGGAGTTGGGATTACTAATCCGAGCCCGCTATCCGTTGGTATATATTCCTACCCGTGAGGAAGAGAGGGCGGAGGAGGCCATTGCTGCAGTCGCTGCTAAAACCGGTGGTCGAGCTGTATATGTTTGGGATTTTGTGGATGGCTATCGTGGCAATCCTACCGATGCGGGGTCAGGACGCCGTAATCCGCTACAGGCGCTTGAGTTTGTTGAGCAGCTATCGTCGTCTGCGGCGGCTATTTTGATTCTTCGCGATTTTCATCGTTTTTTAGATGATATTGCTGTGTCCCGTAAGCTGCGTAATCTGGCTCGGTTACTTAAATCGCAGCCCAAAAACATCATTATTCTGTCAGCTCAGCTGACGATTCCGGATGAGCTCAGTGAGCTGTTGACGGTTTTAGAATTTCCTTTACCCACGGTCGAGGATATTCGACATGAAATTGAAGCGTTGTTAGGAGCCATGGGCAGTTTGCCAGCCCCCAAAGCATTAGATGAGTTGGTGCGTTCTTGTCAGGGCTTATCGATGGAGCGTATTCGTCGGGTGCTGGCCCGTGGCATTGCCGCGAATGGAGCTTTTAGTCCTGATGATATTGGTCTAATTCTGCAGGAAAAGCGGCAGACAATTCGTCAGACGCAAATTCTCGATTTTTACCCAGCGACCGAAAAGATTTCTGATATTGGGGGCTTAGATAACCTCAAAGATTGGTTGATTAAGCGGGGTGGTTCTTTTTCCGAAAAAGCTCGTCAATATGGATTGCCCCATCCCAGGGGGCTAATGCTGGTAGGTATTCAGGGCACAGGTAAATCCTTAACTGCTAAAGCGATTGCTCACCATTGGCATCTGCCGCTGTTGCGTTTGGATGTGGGGCGTTTATTTGCTGGGCTAGTGGGTGAGTCTGAGTCACGGACGCGACAAATGATCCAGCTGGCGGAGGCGTTGGCTCCCTGTGTGCTTTGGATTGATGAGATTGATAAGGCGTTTGCTGGGTTTGAGGGACGCGGAGATTCAGGGACTACCAGTCGTGTTTTCGGGACCTTTATTACCTGGCTGTCGGAGAAGAGGTCACCAGTGTTTGTGGTGGCAACGGCTAATAACATTGGGGCACTGCCTCCAGAGTTATTGCGACGGGGGCGATTTGATGAAATTTTCTTTGTGGGTTTACCCAGCCAGGCTGAGCGAGATGCAATTTTTAATGTGCATTTGACGCGGTTGCGACCCCACAATGTAAAAAGCTACGACACCGGTCGTCTTGCCTATGAGACACCAGATTTCTCAGGGGCTGAAATTGAGCAGGCGATTATTGAAGCAATGCATATTGGGTTTAGTCAGAATCGTGACTTTACCGTCGATGATATTTTAGAGGCGGCCAGTCAGCTGGTACCCCTGGCTCGTACGGCCAAAGATCAAGTGGATGCGCTGCAGGCGTGGGCGGCGTCTGGTAAAGCCCGGCTGGCGTCGCGACAATCGATGTTGAGAGATCGCATGAAAGGGTTGGAAGAATAGTGCTGTATCTATCGAGAATTTGCTCACAGCATCTGTAGATTACTGACTATGAGAAATTAGTTGAGGCACTTCCATGGCATCTTCAGATAGTAATAAAAACTGGCTTCAGTCTCTAAATGCATCTTTTTCAAGGTTTTTAGAAACTAATACAAATTGGGCGAACGCTGGTTATGTCAAATTTTTGGGAGGTGCGGCGTTAGGTGGATTTTTTGTCTTGGTGCCTTTACTCTATGCAGACATTCATTCTTTGGCACAGTTAACGAGCCTACAGCTGGGTTTGAGCTTGTTGGTAGTTTTAACCTGTGGAGTTTTAACTGCAAAACTAGGTGAGCAGTTTGTCGATACTGTTATGAAAGGATTGGGCAACACTGGGGTTTAATATCACCCTTTGGGCGATTGTTCAGTATTTGGAAGAGTTTTCGACAAGAAATAGGGTATAACCTTAGGATAATTTGTTCGATCCTTAATCTCGGCTATGGCATCCCAGCGATTGAATCTGCAGGAATTTTTGGTTGGACTGATTAAGTTTATTTTTGGAGTTGCGATCGCACTACTCGTCATCTCTTTAGCTGGTGCGGCCACAGCCCGCTACTTTTTGACTCAGCTCTCCACGCTGCCTGAGCGACCTGTTTACGATAACGATGCTCCGGCTGCTGATGCTGATGCCGAACCAGTCGACAATAAACCTGCTGCACCTCAGACAGAACAGGCATCGGCCACATCTGAAGCTGCTCAGCCTGAACAAGCTGCTCAGCCCGAGACCAAAGCTCTGTATAAGGTGGTTGTCACCTACGGGTCTGGATTACTAGTACGCACAGGACCAGGGGCTGATGCAGCCACTATCGATGGCATCGATTATGATCAAACCGTAGAGGTTCTGGAAGAATCTGGTCGCTGGTACAAAATCCGCACTAGCAACGGTGTCGAAGGTTGGATTAAAGGACAGGGAAATACGCAGCGACTTTAGTTGCGGTGATTATTGGTGTAATTAATCCTTGCCCCAGCCCATAGCAGCTTGTTGCGTAGAGTTTGATAATAGGACTGATTTTGGCGAAGCAAGATAAATTTTGCCATGTGCTCTGCCATGAAAATGTCCACCCGTTGACCGGGCCATATTGATGTAGCTAACACTCCATCCATCCAGAGTTTTGTAGTCATGCCAGGATCGTCCAGGGGCCATACACTCACGACGCTGCCTGCAGGAATCACCACAGGACGACTGGATAAGCTAAGGGGACATATAGGAGTAACGACCATAGCATCCATACTGGCATGCACAATAGGGCCATTGGCTGCCACGGTATATCCAGTGGTGCCAGTGGGCGTACTGATCAAGAGGCCATCCCCTTGATATTGATCTACCACCTCTCCATCGATTTCCATTTCTAAAATCGAGGTAATCATGCGGTCGGGAGAGGCTGGTTTCACACACATTTCGTTGAGCGCCCAGTAAACTTCGCTCAAGGGCTCGCGATTGCTACGATTGCCTTCATGGAGAGAGGCCTGGAGCATCATCCGTTGCTGAACGGCATATCGGTCTTCTAACAACCGTTCAATAATCTGTTCAAAATCGTCTATTTCATCTGAGGATTCGGTCAAAAAACCCAAGTGACCACCAATATTGACAGCCAAAATGGGAATTTGCTCAGGGGCCAAGTGACGAGCGGCAGCCAGGGCAGTACCATCTCCCCCAAGCACAATGGCGAGATCAATAGGTTGCTGGGCCGAGGCTAAAAAAACGGGGTAGGGATTATCCTTAGGACCGCTGGGACCCAGTAAAACATTGGCTCCACGGGTTTCTAATTGTCTGGCACATTTTTCAGCCCAGCTTTTGCTGTAAGCATTGCCTGCTTTATGGACAATAATGACTTGATTCAGCTGCACGGCACGTAGAATAAGGGCAGTGGGTAGAGGATTGAGCGGTAGTCAAGCTTTAGTCAGACGGTTTCCAGTTTACGGCAGCTTGGTCTAAGACATATTGAGCTAACGTCTTGATGTCGTCTGGACTGAGCTGTTCACCATAGGCACTCATCAGTCCTTTGCCGTTAGTGATCAGTGTTGAGATCGCATCCAACGATTTATAACCATGGCGTTTTAATGCTTTTTGCTTTAAGTTTTTGCCACGGCGAATAATATTGGCACCATTAGGATGACACCCAGCACAGTTAGTTTCGAATAATTCAGGAGCCGTCTCTGCCCAAGCTATGGCTGAGCCACTCATCCAAAGGCCTATTACCAAACAGCAAACTAGAAGACACTTTAGCGCCTTGCCAAGGGTAAGATATTTGCTAACCTGTGCAAACAATAAGCCAAAGCCTAGCGTAAACCTGGAAACAGTTGCTGACATTGAAATCAAAAGAATTTGAGCAAGAGCGGGCTGCCTCCTATGGTAATGGTTTACTGCCTGAAGAAGACCAGCTGCATAGAACTTAAAATAGAATCCCTTATCGGAGAGAATCGCTAAACTTTGAAAGTTTTGAATGTAGGTTACTGCAGGCACGTTGCACTATGAGTAAAGCAGCATTATTGATTGGTCTAGTAGTCGTTTCAGCGGTTGCTGGTGGTAGCTTTGCCTATGGTTGGCATAGCGTCACAAGTGAAATGAATACTCAGCAGTCTAGACCCGCTGCCCCATCTTCTTTGCCTGTTGAAGCAACCGTAACTTCAGAACCGACTAAAGATCGGCAACCTGATCACACCACACCTGTCGCAGTTCCTACTCAAACCATTGAGGAACAGCTAGCCAATGCCTATGGGCAGATCAGCGTTACCTTGAATGAACTTCAGCTCAATCAGCTGGTTCATGATGCCATCCTTAGTCAACCTCAAGCCGCTCAGCTATTTGTCAATGCCAAATCACTGGAAACTAAGCTGGCAAATAATCTTCTAGAAACTGGAGCGGTGCTAAATCTCTCTGAACTGCCTCGCGACAACTTATCGGAGGAGATTCAAACAGTTTTGGACCAGCTTGCCAGCGCTGCGCCCATGTTGGCAGCCCGTGATATATATATTGGAATCGTTGCTCGTCCTCAAGTACTAGATGGCCAAGTTACCTTAGTTCAAGATTTAAGTCTTAAACTAGGTCAGTTCACGTTACCCATGGATGATGTTGCTGTACAAATGGGCATTTCCATAGAGACAGTCGAGCATAGGCTCAATGCCATAATTAATCAGCAAGGATTACTTTTAGAAACCATCGAAGTTCTAGATAATCAACTAGTGATCACAGGCACTCGCTCCTGACCGGCAAAGAATTTATTCCTGCTCACTAGGGCGTACCCCTTTCATAATGCGTGATAGCTCACTCTTTTCATCCACAGATACCCGAGTGGGGGAACCGCTGATGATGCGTTCTAAATTACGGAAAGAGTCCTTAATCTCGGGGCCATTGGCACTGATGGTGTACTCACGAATCGCCTTATCATGCCATGAGCCCCGCATCTTAAATACATTGAGTGCCCGTGACATTTGCCCACGAATTTCTACATACTGCAGCATCAAAATTGTGTCTGTAATTGTGGAAATATGGGAATCCGTAATCGAGTGGGAGCCCATAAATTGCTCCGTGGTATTGGTGAAGAAACCTGTGATTTCTTCCTGTTTTGCATAGCCGGTTACACCAATCACAAACTGACGGAAAGAATTATTACTGACACCGCGATCCAGGGCTGATAATGAGTCGATAGCAATGCGGGAGGGTTTAAAGTGAGCAATCTCCGATTTGATTATTTGCAGATGATCTTCTAAACCCGCTGATTCTGGATAAGCACAAATAATCTTTAACAGACCGGCTCGTTCTAACTCCTCAAAGTCAATGCCCCATGAATAGGCATTACGGGATAGCTGTGCCCGTGACTCCTCATAGGCAAACAAAATAGCCCGCTCATTCGCCTTACAGCCATTCTCAATAAATTTGCTAACTAACAGGGTTTTCCCTGTGCCTGTAGCTCCAGTTGCAAGGATAATCGAATCCTTAAAGAAACCACCACCGCACATCTCATCTAAAGCTGTCACCCCAGACGACACTCGTACATTTGAAGAACGCTGAGTCAGTCGCATCGCCCCAAGTGGGAAAATGTTGATGCCGTCTTGCGTGATAGTGAAAGGGTATTCCCCTTTCATGTGAGTGGTGCCTCGCAGTTTGAGAATCTCAATCGTGCGTCGTCGTCGTTCTCCTTCGAGGACATTGCGGACGATGACCACATTATCGGAAACAAATTCTTCTACACCAAAGCGGGCAACTGGGCCATATTCCTCCACCCGTTCAGTGGACATAAGGGTGGTCACCCCCATTTGCTTGAGACGAGCCACTAAACGGAAAATTTCCCGCCGGACGACACCCGCTGCATCATATTGCTGAAATACAGCTGTCACCGAGTCGATGGAGACACGCCGCGCTTTATATTTGCGAATTGCATATTGGATGCGCTCAATTAGCGCCGACAGGTCAAAATTACCAACGATTTCCTGCCCTTCAGGATCGGGGGAAGCATCAAGAATAAAAAGTTTTCCATCATCAATTAGCTTTTGTAAGTCCCAGCCAAAGCTACAGGCATTTTGAATAATATCGGCCGGGGACTCTTCAAACGTAACGAACACACCAGGTTCGTCAAAGTCCGTGATGCCGTTATATAAAAACTGAACAGCAATTAACGTTTTGCCTGTTCCTGAAGTACCGCTGACAAGCGTTGATCGTCCAGCAGGCAGACCACCATGACTGATGTCATCAAACCCTTCCATCATGGTGCGAATTTTTTTGACGCCCACTAAAGGAGTAGTTGAGGGCGGCTCACCTTGAGAAGACTGGGTCATGGGTTAATAAATTGATATGTTAAAAAAATACGATCAGAGAAAAGAGCATTATTAATATTTCAACAGGTTAAGCTGTCGAGAGCAAGCATTGTGATGCCTGATTTTGCTGAAATCAAGTTATGGAAGCTGTTGATAGTGCGCCAGTTTTTTGAGTTTGAGACCCATTTAATCTCTAAGATCTGTGGACACAGTAGACTTAATTCTCGCCAGAGAATTAAACTTGGACTCATCTAGAACTGATGTATTACAGTACATAGTAGATTTCAAAAACTTAGCTCATAAGCTGAAATACTCTCTAGAGTCGCTTTTGGGGAGTTACTCGTCTTCCCTGAGCTCATCATAAAGCAAGTCTAGCCCGATCAGTACACGCTCACGATCTGATAAATCGCCGATAATCTTGCGAACAGGTGGCGGTAAAATTTTGGCCAATGTCGGCGTTGCTAAAATTTTGTCTTCTTCTGCTAACTGCGGGTTTTGTAGAACATCAATGACTTTTAATGCATAAACCCCCTGAAACTCTTCTTCCAAAATTGTATTGAGCATTTTGAGTGCTCGGGTAGAGTTGGGTGTGTTCCCAGCTACGTATAGTTTCAAAATGTAGGTTTTTTTATAGGCCATTGGAAGGGTCCCGAAATTGTGGCGGATGTGGAGTTAAACGGTCCACAGATGTGTCTGAGAAATGGGATGGGGGATGTTAAATCTCACGGGGAATGGACCGACGATACATCTCACATAGATGAGCCAACACGTCAATTAATGTGAGGCGATAGTCCAGCAAAATTTCTTCACTACGACCTTCCATATGAAGCTGTTTGGAAAAATGGTCCATCAGCTCCATATGAATTTCGACTACCTTTGAAATCGAAACATCTGCAAAGAAAGCTAGATTTACGTAGTCGTCAATGCGCTGATTTAAGGTTTTATCATCAGATGAAAAATAGCTCAAAATAATTTGACGGTAATCTTGACGCAGCTGATCCAAAAACTCATGACGCTCCTCCAAGGTCATATTGCGTACAAAATTCTGAGAATTACGCTTGTAATACACGCCCAGATATCCTAAGCGTTCTTGCAGTTTCTCAGTCAATCGCTGTTGCTGCAAACTCAATAGAAACGAACGATTGTCCCCTGTTTCTGATGTCGCATTATCACTTTGAGTCAGACTGGTCTGGTTGGCTGGTAACTGCAAAAACTGATTAATTGCTTCACGAACTTGATTTTCAATGGTGTCTAAATTGTTTGGAGTGACGCGAATCACCGCGGCGTGATAATCGGTCTGGGAATCCGATGAGTCTTGCTCAGTAATTAGCAAAATAGGTAGCAAAATATCACGCTCCCACAGCTCATGTAGAAGGCCCAACTCATCTGGGGCAGGTTGAACAACTAAGCAATCAATCCGATGACGATTACTAATGGTCCATTGCACAAACTCTGTTTGTGTTTTGCTCCAACTAATGGCAAAAGGACTGTGAGCTAGCGTTTTTTTGAGAGACTCAGCCGTGGAGGCTTGAGCTGTATAAATTCCAACCAGGAAGCGTGCAGCCAAGGCTTAAATGAATTGTGACGCAACGTTAACTATATTTATTGAAATATTTAAGTAAATTTTCTAGGCAATCGTAGTTTTAATTGCTTATTCAAATGAGTGCTGACAGAGTTGATAAAGGTCAGATACTTGATGTCGATAGACAAAGTATAGGCCCTTGATCACTAAGGATATAGGTTATGAGCTCTACTTTTTTAAAGTTAAGATTTTTTTATTGGTGTGGGTCTATCTGGGGACTCAAGTTTTGGCCTAGGGAGGTTTAAATTATCTTGAGCAGGTACAGACAGTAAAAGTGTTAAAGATATAACGAGCATGGAGGGATTCGAACCCCCGACCGCCAGAACCGGAATCTGGTGCTCTATCCAACTGAGCTACATGCCCTAGCGCTAGGAAGTAAGCCAAAAGAGCTGTGCTTAATAGTAGCACCTGGATTAGACCTTGTTCATCTCTAGGACTAGAGTTTTTCTGTAGAAGAATCTGCAGATTTCATCTGGCGTACGGTTTGTGGCTGTCTTTGCCTTTAAGCTAAAGGGCCTAATGTCATACCCTCATGGGGATTTTTCAAGGGGCTAACCTGCGTGCTTGACATCCAAAATTTATCTAAAACGTTTAACCAGCGGCAGGTACTCACGGATTTGACCTTGCGATTGTTGCCAGGTGAAATCTATGGTCTCTTGGGGCCAAATGGAGCTGGGAAAACGACGACTATTAATTTATTGAGTGGGTTGTTGCGACCAGATACGGGGCGTGTGCTGATTGCGAGGCAACCTGCTTCAGATCGGACAAAGCCCTACTTGGGTATTATGCCCCAGCAAAATTTGTTATACCAAAGTCTGACCTGTGGGGAAAATTTGTCATTTTTTGGAAAAATTTACGGTTTGTCTGCAGCGATGAGGGTAAAACGGTTGTTGACCTGTCTCAAGGCCGTCAATCTGGAAGATCGTAGAGATAGCGTTGTTAGTTCTTTGAGTGGAGGGATGCAGCGGCGGTTGAATCTGGCTGTGGCGATTATGCATCAACCTAAGCTGGTGGTTTTAGATGAGCCGACGACGGGACTAGATATTGAGGCTCGCTATGATGTGTGGGAGCTAATTCGTCAGCTCAAGCAGCAAGGGGTTACGGTACTGCTGACTACCCATTTATTGGACGAAGCTGAACGTTTGTGCGATCGCATCGGGTTTTTAAAACAGGGCCAGTTATTAACTCAGGGCAGCTTAACTGAGTTACGTACGCACATTGATGCCCAGGAAATTGTCACGCTTCAGACTCAGGATGAAGCCGAGGCCATTGCTAAAGCTTCGGCCTATGGATTTGAAGTGCGGCGCTATGATACCCATCTAGCGTTTTGGATTCCAGAACGGTTGGAGCTCAAGGAACTGCTGGCCAAGTTTGAGGGTATTTCGATTGATTCGATTGCTCGTAGCCCGGTGACATTAGAGCATATTTATTTGGAAGTAACCCGTTCGGCATAGCGATCTTTTAATTGCTCAAGGGTTTAGGAAAATACAACAGCTGACTTTTGGCCTTACCCCTAACTTGTAAGGAGATACTTTAATATTTCTTTAAGTATGCTTACGTGGTATTTATGGACGTTGCCAAAATGACAGGCTAATTTAAATACAGTTCATACGAACAACTTATACAGAAACCTTCTTATTCGCTGATTGCCCTTAGGGGTTGATTAGCTCCTCTATTTGGACTCCTTTATATACTGAAAATCTAAAAGTGATTAAGCCTCTGCCTTTGGGTGGGGGCTTAATTGCGTTTTGGCCTTAGTGATTCAGGCTCATCCTGGTACAGAGACGGCAATTTTTCCTGGTGGTATCGTTGGGAGGGATTAAGATGACGTTAGTGCTATGGCAGTGGTGTCCGGCAAACCTATGACTAAATTTCTGCTCGTGGTGATTCCAGCATTTTTGCTGGTTGCGATCGCAATTCTGTCGGTCCAAAATGCAACGCCGGTGTCAATCCAATTTTTAGCCTTCCGTTCAGTGCCACTGCCCTTTGGATTATGGCTAGGGTTTGGACTGGCCACGGGGATGGTTGGAGCGGCTTGCTTGCTAATGTTTTTGCCTATTCAACGACGGTCGTAGGGTGGTATGGTAACGCTTGCCAGTCGCATCTCTGTCATGTAAAAATCGCCCCGCCCATCAGCTTTTGATAGCGCTGATTTAATTCTTTTTTAATTAATGGCCATTGCTCCAAGCTAGAATCCTGTTGGATCAAGTCTTCAGCAGCCTTACGTGCCAGTTCAAGCACTGCTTGGTCATTTACCAAGCTTGCCAGAGCAAAGTCTGGCAAGCCTGATTGGCGAGTGCCCAGAACTTCTCCAGGACCTCGGAAGCGCAAGTCCATTTCAGCAATAAAAAAACCGTCCTGGGACTGTTCCAGAACCCGCAGCCGCTGCAGGGCTGTTTCACTTTTGCTGCTGCTCATTAATAGACAGTAGGACTGATCGGCCCCGCGACCTACCCGTCCCCTGAGCTGGTGTAGTTGAGACAGGCCAAATCGTTCGGCATGCTCAATCAGCATGACACTGGCATTGGGGACGTCTACTCCTACTTCAACAACGGTGGTAGATACCAGAATTTGGGTTTTGCGGTCTCGAAATGCCGTAATTGCGGCATCCTTATCGGCAGAGTTCAGGCGGCCATGGAGCAGTCCCACTTTAAAATCTGGAAAGACGACATCGCTCAGACGCTGATGTTCTTCGATAGCAGAACGTAGATCTAGCTTTTCGGACTCATCCACCAGGGGGAGCACGATATAAATCTGACGTCCTTGAGCAATTTCACGGCGGATCAGGTCGTAGGCATGGTTGCGATCTCGCCCCGACAGTAGCGTCGTTTTAATCGGTTTACGCCCCGGGGGTAGCTCGTCGATTTGGCTCACATCCAAATCCCCATGGAGGGTTAATGCCAGGGTGCGGGGGATAGGAGTCGCTGTCAGGGTTAGTACATGGGGATTGTCTCCTTTTTGCTGAAGCCTCGCCCGCTGAGCTACCCCAAAGCGGTGTTGCTCGTCGATGGTGACCAACCCCAGACGGCTAAATTTGACAGGATCTTCGATCAGAGCATGAGTGCCTACCAAAATAGGCAGTTCTCCAGTGACTAACTGAGAGTGAATCTCTCGACGTTTTACCGTTTTAGTAGACCCTGTCAGTAGCTCTACAGGTAAATGCAGGAGATTAAACCATTCCACGAGTTTACGGTAATGCTGCTCTGCGAGCACTTCAGTGGGTGCCATCAGAGCAGCCTGGTATCCAGCCTGGATCGCTGCCAAAATCGCGACGACGGCAACAACGGTTTTTCCTGACCCCACATCCCCCTGCACCAGGCGATTCATCGGGGTGGACTTTTGCAGGTCTATGAGGATATCCTGTACGACTCGCCCCTGTGCTCCTGTTAGTTTGAAGGGTAAGACAGCATAAAATCGATCGATTAACTCCCCTGTAGGGGCCATATGAATCTCGGTTTCGGCCTGTTGCTGTTTACGTCGGGACAGCAGCCCCAACTGTAGATAGAAAAATTCGTCAAATATAAGCCTGCGACGGGCTACCGCCAGACTGTCACTATCTGGTGGAAAATGAATATGGGCGATGGCCACCGGCAGCTGTATCAGACCATGCTCTTCACGCAGCTTTGTGGGAAAGGGGTCGCGAATTTCAATGGCGGCGGGTAATGCGGACACTACCGCCTTACGCACTAAGGGGGCAGGGACGCCTTCGGTGAGCGGATAAATCGGCATTACACGACCAACCGTCTCGGAATCAATAGCGTCATGGCTATCGCCCAGCACTTCTAAATCCGGATCATCCAACGTAATGCCGTATTTACCCTTTTTTACTAAGCCTGAGGCAGCTAGGGTAGAGCCAATTGGATAGAGTCGTTTCTGTCGTTCTTGCCAGCCTCGATTACGAAAACGAGCCCCTGCGAAAAACCGGCTAATTTTTAGGGTGCCAGTACCGTCATAGATGCTGATTTCAAAAATGGTGAGTTTGGCATTACGGGGACTGTTGAAACAGTTGCACCGACGCACAGTGCCCATAACGGTGACGGTATCTCCTGGTTTGAGGTCACGAATTTTGACCTGGCGAGCGTAATCTAGATGGTCGCGGGGATAGTAGTACAGCACGTCCCGGACAGTATATAATCCCAGCTTTGCCAGCCGTTCGCTATTTTTAGGGCCGATGCCTTTGAGGTAGGTAATGGGCTGATCCAGAGGGTGGCCCGAACGGGGTAATGTGGCGGTCTTGGGGGTTAAGGATTTGGTTTTGGGACGCTGGGTAAAGGTGGCACTACTGCTTTCTTGGGCGACATTTTTTTTAGGTTTTTCCAGCAGCTGGCGACTTTGTTGTAAAAAACGGCGGGTATCTGCCACCAGATGCTGTCGCTGGGCAAAGCTGAGGGAGCTGTATTTGTCAAAGTCCTCTGATAGGTTGTGCCACCGTTCTTGATCAACCGGTGGCAAGTTAGGGGTGGCATGACGCAGACTGTCCCGCAAAAACTCGCTAAATCGTTTGTGATGACCCTGCAGGTCATTAAACCCTGTTTCAGCTTCGACACTCAGGGCTTTTTGTAAACGAAGCCAGTCGGGCAGCTCGGCCATTATTCGTTGGTCCAGCTTGCTCTCCAGGCGTCTTCGGCTTGAGCGATCGCAAGCTGCCGCTCAGCATCTTTGTAGGCATAGCCCACCTGTTTTAATCGCCTCATTTTCTTACGAATGCGGCTGCGCCAAACCGCAACATTAGTCTCGGCGAACTCAATTTCTGACAATCGCAAATGAATCATGACAAAATCTGGCAGCGACTCAAGCTGTAGAAATCGCGGCATAGAGATAGACTCTGGCGGATTGTTATCGTCAGCATCCGCAATTTCTTCTCGGGTAATGATAGCGGCTGAGATTTCAGGCTCATCAGGCCATTCATCTGTTTGAGCCTCATCTTCTGCTTCGTCCTCTTCTGAGTCTTCTCCTGAGGGCTCATCACTGTGTTTACTAAAATCGCCTTTTCCAGGATCATGCATCACTTTGATCGATAGCCTGACCAAATTAGGAGTTTTCATCGGGGTGTGCCCTAATCGCTCTGAGTCTGCTGCTGCTGCTAACAGTGCCTGCGGTAGCTCTGGCATTACTTGGGCCTTTTGGAGAAGGGTATTTGCTTTTTCTGAGACGTTTTTAAGAACATCTCGAATGGCTTTTTCTATCAAAATTTGGCGACGCATGATTTGGGCAGGTTGTAGAGGCCCAGTATCTTCATCGTCAGAATCATTCTCCTCAATATTGGGAGATTCGCTACCTATCAAGGTACGAAGTTCAGCAAATAATCTATTTTGGGAGTCTGGATTGGCCTCAGCCAAATCCATTGGTGGCTCTGACTCCTCAGACCGTTTATTTGCGTCGTCTATTCCTGTCTGTTGGGAGTCAGAATGCTCTGTATCGGTCTGCTCTCGGGCAGATGCTGCCTCTAAAAACAGCTGTCGAATAACGGCTAACCCATCTTCTTCTGCTGGTTTTAAGCTGAGGCGTTTTGCATTAGCCCACTTTTCGTTTAACTGTGTCTGAATGTGGTTTCCTAACTCCCGCAAATGCTTTTGCAGACGATCGCGCTGAGAAAGACTGAGTTCTAAAAATTTATCGGGATAAATCTGAGTACAAATATGATACGCCGCTAGTACTAACTGGCGTTTGCTAGCCTGACTCAAAACGTCTAGATAGCTATCAACTAAGGTTTCAATCTCAGTGGCGATATCAGCAGTTTGAGTTTGAAGCTTAGACAGCTGCTGTTCAATATGACCACTTGCGTTAACCATTAGTGCAGACGTTACACAAAAAAATAATGTCAACAGCAGCATTAATAGCTGCAATCCCCAGTATAGAACCTCAGCCCCTGAGGCTGATAATTTTGGTGATTCATCAATAGAACCGGCAAAGCTCGTTCAGATATCTGATGATGGCTTTCTCCCCAGTAAAATCTAGGGTTCCCCTTGTTGAAGACTGAATGTGGATATGTGTAATCAATTAGGGGAGGTGATCAAAGATCGCCTCCCTATTGACAACGAAAAAGGGGCTGATACGCTAGCCAGCTGCGCTCTATAGCTAAACTTCAGCTTAGTAAGGCCGTTACAGCCTCAGCTGTAAAGATTTAGCCTTGTTTCTAAGCAAGAACTACTTCTTTTTCTTCTTGCCTTTTTTCTTTTCAGATTTAGGAGTTTCTTCCTTCTTAGGGGCTTCTTCTTTTTTAGACTCTGCTACCGATTTCTCCTCTGTCTTTTTCCCGGTTTGCGCAGCTACTTCTTCTGCAAAGTTCTCTTCTTTTTTCTCAATACCTTCTCCAAGGGTAAATCTTGAGAAGCGACGAACTTGAATATTTTCTCCGAGAGTAGCGACTACCTGCTTGATCAGTTCTTCAATAGTAATGTTCTGATCTTTGATAAAAGGCTGGTCTAACAGAGATAGCTCTTTCAGACGCTTTTGGATACGTCCATCCACAATCTTGGCGCGGATATTTTCAGGCTTGCTTGCTAGATCTTCGCGGCCCATCTCAATCTCCCGCTCGCGGGCGACTGATTCTGCGGGGATTTCGCTGCTTCTCACTACTTCAACGTTAGGGCAGGCTGCGATTTGCATCGCAATGTCACGAGCTAATCCCTTAAATTCATCGCGGCGGGCAACAAAGTCTGTTTCGCAGTTGATTTCTACAAGTACACCGACGCGACCGCCCGTATGAATGTAGCTTTCAACTAGTCCTTCTGCCGCGACTCGTCCTTCCTTCTTGGCGGCAGAGGTAATGCCCTTTTGACGTAGCCACTCGACAGCCTTTTGCAAGTCACCATCCGATTCTTGGAGGGCTTTCTTACAATCCATCATGCCTGCGCCGGTTTTATCGCGCAGTTCCTTTACTTGCTTTGCAGAAATGCCTGCCATATCTCCTCCTACACTAATCTTGTACTTGCGACCAAAAATGCTCTTAACAGCGTTCAATAACAGGGTTTAACGAATCAACAGCTGCCGCCCTCAAAGGACGCAGCTGTTAATACAAATGAAAAAGGCTTTACAGCGGCTTACTCGCTTTCTGCTGCCGCCGTTTCTTCCACTGCAGATACTTTATCTGCAGCTGCAGGTGCTTCATCTACAGCAGAGACATCCCCAGCAGCAGGAACAGTTGCCTCATCGTAATCATAGTCTTCTTCGGCGCTTGGATAATCGGCATAAATGTCGTCCCCATCACTGTCACCCTGAGGTGCCTGGCCGTGGGAACCTTCATAAATGGCATTAGCTAAGCTACCAAGAATTAGCTTGATCGAGCGAATAGCGTCGTCATTACCCGGAATAGGAATGTCCACTACGTCCGGGTCGCAGTTGGTATCTAGCAGTGAAACAATGGGAATACCAAGTTTCTGACACTCTTGAACGGCATTGTATTCACGCTTGATGTCTACCATGATTACAACATCGGGCAGACGTCGCATCAGTTTAATCCCACCCAAATACTTTTGAAGCTTCTCCAACTCACGACGAAGGACAGCGGCTTCCTTTTTGGGCCTTAGAGCCAATGCACCAGTCTCTTGCATCCGTTCCAGCTCTTTCAGGCGCTCTACCCGCGTTTTGATAGTCGACCAGTTGGTGAGCATGCCGCCCAACCAACGCTGGTTAATATAATAGGAGCCACAACGGCTGGCCTCTTCGGCAACAATGCCAGCTGCCTGGCGTTTGGTGCCAACAAATAAAAACTTTTGGCCTCTCTCAGCCGAACTCCGCACAAAAGAATAGGCGCTATCAAGAAGCTGAGCAGTTTGCACTAGATCAATAATATGAACACCGTTGCGCGCGGTGAAAATATACTGATCCATTTTGGGGTTCCAACGACGGGTCTGATGACCAAAATGAACTCCAGACTCAAGTAACTGAGCCAGTGTTACAACAGGCATTTAATTTTCTCCTTTCGGGTTAAACCTCCATCCGGTGTGCATTCCAAGCAATTAGAGACAGCCTTGAGCTACTTAAAAATTACTGGAACACCCGAAATAACCAGATGTGTGAATTTATTGAGAGCTAAACTAGGGTAGCACAGGATGTGTCTAAGCTTCTTGAGGAGACCTTTGAGCCCTACAGTTTGCTAGCTACCCTTGAAATTTTGGGTAGGCTGTGGATGATTGATAAGTGTCCGTCATCTGACAGGGGCACAGACGTGTTTCCTTGATGTTGTTCGTTGTTAAATGAAGGCTTTGGTGCTTTATGTCTGATCCACAACGCCCTACTTCAGTGCCGTCTGCTCCACCGCCGCCGCCTAAGCGGGTGGTACCGCCCCCACCGCCTGGGATGGGAAGAGCAGGGGGATCGCGTACTGCTTCACCACCGCCAATGCCAAAATCGGCTGGAGGTGTCAGAGTCGGAGGGGGCCTTACCCTGGAGCGTATTGTCCGTGAGGCCTTTGATAAAGGGTTTTCTGATGTCCACCTGGGTGTGGGTGAGGTGCCGCGCTTCCGTAATCGTGGTGAGATTGAGACAACTGATTATCCGGCTACGGATGAAGCTACCTTTTATGGCTGGTTATCGGAAGTGCTTAAGCCTGATCAAATTCAGGATTTTAAGCAGACCATGGATTTTGATGGTGCCGCCCACTTCGATTTCACCCGTGTGCGGATTAACATCTTTAATACCCTACGGGGACCGGCGTTGGTGATGCGTTTGATTCCGGTCAAAATTTTAACTATCGATCAGTTAAATCTGCCAGTAGTCCTGAAAGATATTTGTCATTATCACAAGGGTCTGGTGCTGGTGACGGGACCTACAGGGTCTGGTAAGTCTACATCCCTGGCGGCGATGATTGACTATATCAATACAGACATGCCGAAGAATATCATCACAATTGAGGATCCGGTAGAATTTGTTCACTCTAGTCGAATGTCCCTGATTAAGCAGCGGGAAGTGGGGATTCACACGCTGGAATTTAAGAATGCGCTGAAGGCATCCCTGCGGGAAGATCCGGATGTCATTCTGATTGGTGAGATTCGCGATCGCGAAACCGTAGATATTGCCCTGAAGGCAGCTCAAACCGGTCACTTGGTATTTGGTACGTTACACACTAACAGTGCTGTTAAGACTGTGGAACGTATTTTGGGGATGTATGAGCCTGAGCAACAAAGCGCCGTACGTATCTCCATTGCAGAATCGTTAGTGGCAGTGGTAGCCCAGGGATTGTGTCGAACCACTGATGGTAAGCGGGCTGCATTTCACGAGATCCTGATTAATACCGATGCCATTAAGGACTACATTCAGCGCGGCCAGTTGGATGAAGTGGAGGCACTGTTGCCCAAGTGTACGTTTGACGGTATGTGCACTATGAATCAGTCTCTATATGCCCTATATGAGTCGGGGCGGATTACTGAAGAGACGGCCCTAGAAATGTCTCCCCGTCAAAATGAAATGGCTCAGATGTTACGGGGTCGAATCTAGTGGTGGCAAGTGTATCAAGTGTATAAAGACACGCTTCTGCGGGGTCTTAATATTTGATTTCATCAAGGTCCAGTCGGGTTCGCCATAACTGGACCTTTGTTTTGAGTGTGGGTGGCAGCCAGTCATCGTACTGGGGATATAGGGGTAAACGAGGTGTCAGGTTGTACCCATGGTCCTTGAGGAGCTCCTTCAGAACTTTAAGACGTTGGTGGGGGTATGTAGGATTGACTTCATCGATAGGGCCAATGCCTCCCAGATCAGTGGCTCCAGCATCTAAGCATGCAATCACTGTCTCGGCCCTCTGAACCAGGTTTGGTGGAATTTGAATGGCAATATCGTTGGGCAAACGGTCCCTAGCTTTTTTTACAGCTTTGAGTAGCATGGCGTCATCGCAGGGAGCTCCTAATAACTGTTGCCGATTGCCGGGCTGATGAGGTTGCAGAATTACTTCTTGGATATTGCCATGACGGTGATGCAGAGTTGCGATCGCGTCCAGCGTTTCATCCCAATCAGTTTCTGTTTCACCGATGCCAAGCAGTAAACCCGTGGTAAATGGAATGCCCAGTTCGCCTGCCCAGATCAGCTGCTGTAGCCTGACCTCTGGCTGTTTACTCGGTGCATGGCGGTGGACATGGTCTAGCAAACGGGGTGTCAATTGCTCCAGCATCAGACCCATGGAAACATTGACTTGTTTGAGGCTGGACATTTCCTCAAAACTGACAGGCCCAGCATTGGTATGGGGCAAAAAACCTTGGTCAATTGCCAGTTCGCATAGATCGTGTATGTGGCTAAACCAGTTTTGACGCCTTGGGTTCTGAGGATGCACTTCTCCACTGAGAATCAGTACTTCAATAGTGGTGTCAAGGGATTTGAGCGTTTCTTCTGCGTTTGATAGAGTCAGCCAGCTATCAGTTCCAGGTGACACTCGAAAATTGCAGTAGCTGCAATGGTTAAAGCACTCATAGGTGGGTACTAGCGTATAAGCAGGACTGTAGGTGATGGTTGCAGTCAATCCGGGGACCCCTTTTGCTTAGCGTTACAAAAAAATGAGTATTTACTTTCAATACATATCTCAACCGTAGACCATCATCAATATTGGTTTCTGTCAGTTTCTATGTTCTGATATCTGTCAATCATGAGATTGCGTAACCTATTGGTATCAAGGGTTTTGAACGTCATGCCTAAATCCTGTAAGTTGATTCAGCTCAAAATGGTACACGACACTTTAAATTCTCTCAAGATTAGAAAGTTTACAAAAGTAGTTATTTCTCCTAATATAGATACAAGTAGGCAATTGCCTACTGTCGTACTTCGACAATATTCATAGGATTCATAAAATCATGACGACTACTCTACAGCAGCGCTCTAGCGCTAATCTGTGGGATCAGTTTTGTGAGTGGGTTACTAGCACCGAGAATCGCCTATATGTAGGCTGGTTTGGCGTTCTAATGATCCCCACACTGCTGGCTGCCACTGCT
>JBCCJR010000018.1:0-28395 GCA_039045805.1 Cyanobacteria bacterium P01_C01_bin.118 | reverse complement strand
CGGTCGTCTCGACCGCCCTGGGCGCTGCCGTAGGTGAGTTCTTCGGCGGCGATGCCGGCCATCCAGACGGTGCAGTAGCGGTCGATTTCTTGCTGGCTGATTTTGCCGATCTCAATGGCTCGGTCGATGTCGTCGGTTTTGAAGATGACGCCGCCGGTGCCGTCTACTCCAGACTTTAGGGTTTCCCAAGCGGTGAGGGTATAGGCGTCGATGGGAATGCCGAGCAGGTAGGCGGTGAGGAAATGTCCGGCTTCGTGACGGACGATGCGATCGCAATACTCCGGTGAACGCTGGGATAGCCAGTCCACCAGTAGGGTGCCGCCCCGACCCTGACTGCCCAGCTGATCAATGGCTACCAACCCCAATAGGGCCGCTGTTACGGTGGCTAGAGCCTCCGGCGAAATCGATAACAGCGGCCCTAGCAAAATCAGCATCGTCACCGAAAAGACCGAGACGGCGATGATGTTTAGCGTAATCTGACTCATGGTGTGGCAAATATCTTGGGCGGGCGGTTAACAGTTGCGATCGCCAACCGTACCATCGGGCAGAACGGTGTCACAGATCACGGCCCCTGACCATGTCGCCCCGCGCAGGTTGGCCCCTTTGAGGTTAGCCCCCCGCCAGTCAGCATCACCGATGACGGCAGCGGTGAGATCAGCGTTTTGCAGGTTGGCTCCCTGAAAATTAGCCCCTTCAATATTGGCCTGGGTGAGCACGGCCCCTGCCAGGTCGGCACCGCTGAGGTTTGCCCCCTGCAGACGCGCCCCATTCATGGCTGCATCCACCAGGGTTGCGTCCGTCAGGTTCGCCCCCTTCAACTCCGACAGCATTAAATTTGCTTCCTGCAAATTTGACTTACTTAAATTTGCACCGGTCAGCTCAGCAATTTTCAGATTTACCTGAGAAAAATCTTCCCCTGACAGATCTGCTTCATTCAGAATGCAAACTGGACAATCCCTCAGTTCCAGCAGCATGTCCACATCATCCTGCAGAAATGCCCAGCTCGGAGCTGCAAAGCTTAGCACCCCTAACAGTACAATCAGCACTGCACTGAGACCCGTCGATAAAGATTTTACGTTCATCCCTTTTCCAAGTGTGAATTATTCAGGCACTGATGCCACCTATTTCATCCTATAGCAATCGATGAATGCAGGCGCTGATTGTGGGGCAGGTATCCCACAACACTTGAATCAAGTTCCCTTGAGACAAATTGGCCTCTGAGTAAAATTGCGACATTTTTAGGGCAACCTACCAAATTAAAGCAAAATCAACGGAAGTAAGCCCATGACTGCATTTAACTACGAACATTTGCAGGGCATGGGCTGTGGCGTTCGGCCAACCTGACCATTGCCCCCTGGATTCACCCCTTTAAAGACGGCTTTATAGACCCCTAAAATGTGTTGATTTTTGTTTAACTGTCAAAGTTTTTGTGCGTTTTTTACGTAAAAGTAAGTAAAGTTAAGAACAGCAGTGAATCTACGTAGATATATCTCATCTGATTGAGGTATTGCTGCAGGGTGCATCTACATTTCAGTTAATTATTGCCGCTGTGGTCCGCTATGGGCCGCTACTATGGCCTTTATTCCAGCGGCTGATACGTTTCCATTGACAGGGCAATAGGTCAGCCTAGCCACAGTTGCTGACCTATGACTCTGTTGACGGATTGATGTGTCCAACGGCAACGCACTTGTAGCAGCAGATTTTCTGGCAGGTTTCTCTATGACAGGGGTTAAACAACAGCTGGTCTTGATCTATATGATTTTGGGCACAGTTATTGTCTCAATGTTTGTGCCCATCGATTGGCAAACTCAGGCGAAGGTTCTACGGGACTGCATTGTGATGGCTTGGGTTGTAGGTGTTGTCAATTTTGCTTACTTAAGTGGGGGGCTCAATCGTTTACTGGGTATCCGTCCCCGTGAGCCTCTGGGGCTATTGGGTATTTTGTTCTCACCATTACTCCATCGCAATGCGGGGCATTTGATTGCCAATACGCTGCCGTTTGCGATTTTGGGATGGTTGGTGTTGCTGCAGGGCATTGAGAATTTTTATGCTCTGAGTTTTGCTATTTTGCTCGTTAGTGGGATAGGAACCTGGGTATTTGGACGATCTGCCATTCATTTGGGGGCCAGCGGGCTGATCTTTGGTTATTTAGGCTATCTGATTGCTCGGGGCTATCTAGAGGTAACGCTGATGACTATTGGCCTAGCTTTTGTCGTAATGCTGCTCTATGGCGATCAGTTTTGGACCATGATTCCTGATTCCGATGACACTACGTTGTCGTGGGAGGGACATATGTTTGGTTTTTTGGGCGGTGTGCTGGCCGCGTCTAGCCCGGAGTTTTTGGCCCAAATCAACCTGTTACTGGCTAATCTGTAAGGTAATTAGGTAAACCTCTGTTGGGCACCGGTTTCTGACTGTGCTGAATAGGCCCCGGTTCGGGGGTATCCAGTTTCTATGAGAACTGTCATAACTTGCCCAATCCGAGAGAATTAGGGCGTTTCCATTGTATTGAAACAAACAGCTATGCCAGTTAATGCGCTGGCATAGCTGTTTGTTTTATTGGATTATTGGGTTGGTTTAATCAATCTGTCCCAATCGTCAGTTTTGTGGGTTATCCCAGCATTAAGGAGAAACGGTTTTTGCAACCATAGTTTGAGCTCTGTGAGATTTTATCTTGTTCCATGGGATTAACAATCCAGACCTCATACTTTACTCATCTTTATTGTTAAAACTGATAATAGAACCGGCTTAGGAACCAGCGGGGGTTATCCACCATGAAAGCGATCGCAATTACACTTATTTCTCTTGGCGCTATGGTCAGTCCAGTGGTAGCCCAAGAAGCTACTACGGATCAGTCCGTTATAGTCGCTCAGGCAAATCAGACTTTAACCACTGCCATTCGTAGTGACGAAACGCTTTATCTCAACAAGGATGAAGTTCATGAGTACAATCTGTTATTAGAAAATCGCGTCTCCGTGGGTGATCGCTTTTTGCCTGCAGGCAGCATTATCCGGGGGCAGTTTGAACCGGTGGATGGCGGTCTACGCTATGTGGCGGATTCTGCCGAGGTGGGCGATCGCATCTTTGAAATCAATGCGGTCTCAGAAACGCTTACGGATCGAAAAGATCCTCGGCAAACGGATACCGATGACATCATTGAAGATGCCGCCATTGGTGCCGCTGGTGGTCTAATTGTCGGAGAAGTGCTGGGAGATGCTGACTTCCTAGAGATTTTAGGAGGTGCTGCCGCTGGTGTCGTTGTGGGGAATGTCACTGCGCCCACGGTAGTTGTCATCGAACCCGATGATTCGATTTTGCTTTATCAAAATTAGGCTGCGGCTCAGGCAGGTCCAAACAGGCTATCAGTCTGGACAACAATTAGAAAAAACTGCAGTGGGCGAACTGATCCACTGCAGTTTTTTAGTTAAAGGTGAAAAGTAAAGGTGAAATGCCACCCTGCCGCCCCTCGTCTACTATCCCCACCCAAGCCTTAAAACTCTGAAATACCCTCAAAACCGTCGATTATCTTTTACATTCGCAACACCATATTGCCGATATTTAATATTCTCTGCTAATTGCATAAACCTTTATCTATCGGGACGTTACACTGGTAGCCTGGAAAGTCGAAAATTGTTAATTCGATCAACCATCCCGCACCACTCACCCAAAATTTGACTGTGAGTCACTGGTATCAACTTGAAGCCGCTGTTGTAACCCGACAGGTTAACAGCCATTTAGATAATGGATTAACGACCACTGCAGCCCAACAGCGGTTGTTGAAAGATGGACCTAATGAACTGATCGCCACTGCCGGTAAATCTCCGTGGCAGGTGCTGTGGGAACAAATTAGTGAACCCCTGGTGGTGATGCTCATTGTGGCGGCGGTGATTTCGCTGGTTGTGGGGGATATGCGGGATGCGATCGCAATCCTTGCCATTGTTATTTTTAATGCCATCCTGGGGTTTCGCCAGGAACGCAAGGCCGAAAAAGCCATGGCCGCCCTCAAAAAACTCGCCGTACCAACAGTACGGGTGCGCCGTAGCGGTCAGGTCCAAGAATGTAGCCTTGAGTCACTGGTGCGTGGTGACCTGGTGCTACTGGAAGCTGGAAATAGGGTGCCCGCCGATGGACGGCTGGTGGAAACAGTAAATCTACAGGTGCAAGAATCCGCCCTCACAGGAGAATCTGCCCCAGTGGACAAACAGGCCACCGCCGTGTTTACGGCGGAACAATCCCTGGGGGACCGCTGCAATATGGTTTACCGTAGCACCACCGTCACCCGTGGGCGTGGTACTTTTGTGGTGACCGAAACCGGCATGGCAACAGAAATTGGCCATATTGCCCGGATGCTGCAATCGGTGGAGGCAGAACCCACCCCCCTGCAAAAACGTCTGGCCCAACTGGGTAAAGTGTTGGGGGCAGGGGCCATCGCCATTTCCCTGGTGATTGCTGCCATGGGGCTGCTGCAGGGAGAGCCCCTCCGTCAGATGCTGCTCACCGCAGTTAGTGTCGCTGTTGCTGCCGTCCCCGAGGGCTTACCGGCGGTGGTGACCATTGCCCTGGCCCTGGGGGCAGAACGAATGCTCAAACGCCAGGCTTTGATCCGGCATCTGCCTGCGGTGGAAACCCTCGGGTCGGTCACTACAATTTGTTCTGACAAGACCGGCACCCTCACCGAAAACCAGATGACGGTGACGGTATTGGACATCGCCGGGCAGCAGGTAAAGCTTGTCGATGAGGCCATCCTGGAAAACCACACCCTCAGTCTATTGCTGATGAGCGGGGCCTTTTGCAATGATGCCTCTCTGGATAACAACCAGGCCATTGGCGACCCCACAGAAACAGCCCTGGTTAGAGCAGCGACCCAGTTAGGGTTACCCAAACGTAAGCTTGATGAGCTTTGGCCCCGCATCGGCGAGATTGCCTTTGACTCCACCCGAAAACGGATGACCACCTGTCACCATTGTCGGCAGCCCCTCCCCCATGCCCTGCAACAGCTGTGGCAGCAGGTGGTACCCCCTAATACCGAGGCCGTTGTTTTTAGCAAAGGGGCCTTGCACAGTCTGATGGAGACGGTGGACCGGGTGTGGATTGACCACCAGCTCCACGTTCTCAATGATGCTTTGCGTCAGCAAATATATGAGGCCCATGACCGACTGGCCAACCAGGGCCTCAGGGTGTTGGCGCTGGCCTTTCGACCCCTGCTTGCGCCCCCTGCCCCCGACCAGATGCCTGACCAGATGGAAAAGGGGCTGGTGTTTTTGGGTATGGTGGGGCTCATGGATCCGGCTCGACCAGAGGTGCAGACGGCCATTGACCTCTGCCAAACCGCCGGTATTCAGGTGGTTATGATCACGGGGGATCATCCCCTCACGGCCCAGCACATTGCCCAGGATTTGGGAATTGCCAGCAGCACTCTCCTCACCGGTCAGACATTGAGCAAAATGCCAGAGGAGACACTGGCAACGGCGGTTACCAAAACCGGAGTCTATGCGCGAGTCACCCCAGAAGACAAACTGAAAATTGTTCAGGCACTGCAAAAGCAGGGACATATTGTGGCGATGACGGGGGACGGCGTTAACGATGCGCCAGCTCTAAAACAAGCCGATATTGGGGTGGCCATGGGGATAACGGGCACTGATGTCGCCAAGGAAGCGGCAGACATTGTTTTGCAGGATGACAACTTTGCATCCATTGTGGCTGCGGTGCGGGAAGGCCGGGTAATTTATGACAATATTCGTAAGTTTATTAAATACACCCTGGCGGGTAATGTGGGTCAGCTGTGGCTGTTGTTCATAGCTCCTTTTTTGAGTATGCCGATTCCGCTGGTGCCAATCCAGATTTTATGGATTAATTTGATTGCCGATGGTTTGTTAGCCCTGGCCTTAAGCTTTGAACCGGCGGAACGCGATGTGATGAGAAGACCCCCCTATCGTCCTAATGAGAGTATTTTTAGTCGGGGGATGGGCATCGATATTCTCTGGATTGGTCTGTTGCTGGGGATTGTTTTAATCTTGGTGGCTCATAGCTACTGGCGTGGTAACAACCCTGCCTGGCAAACTATGGTGTTTACCACCCTGGCCTTTTCACGGATTGCCCTGTCGGAGGCGGTACGGTCATCGTCGGAGTCATTGTTTAAGGTGGGACTGTTGTCAAACAAAAAGCTGTTGGGGGCAGTATTACTCACCTTTTGTTTACAGCTGATGGTGGTTTATGTGCCCGTCTGTCAGGAGTTTTTCTCGACGGTGGCGTTGAGTGGTCAAGAATTCGAGATCGCGCTTCTGCTCGGTACCATCAGCTTTTGGGCCGTAGAACTCAAAAAAGCGCTACAGCCACCGGCCTAGGACATCGTTGGTGGAATCTCAATCGAAAAAGTTGTGCCTTGACCCACCTGAGATCGACAGGCCAGCTTACCCTCATGCATTTCTGTAACAATTTGATAGCTAATCGATAGCCCCAAACCCGTCCCTTTACCCACGGGTTTGGTGGTAAAAAATGGATTAAAAATATTAGCTGCCACCTCTTCAGGGATACCGGGGCCATTATCCGAGAACTCTATCACCAAAGAATTCTGTTCTGGTCGCCAAAGAGTGGAGATTCGAATCTCCAGGGTCTGCTCATCGGGCCATGGACGTTCATCAAACGCATCCACCGCATTCACCAAAATATTCATAAATACCTGGTTTAGGTGACTGGCATAACACCGAATAACCGGCAGATCCCCATAGGACTTCACCACATTAATAGTAGGCCGCTGTTTACCCGCCTTCAACCGATGTTTCAAAATTAGCAGGGCATTATCGATCCCTTGATGGATGTCCACATTTTTAATCGCCGCTTCATCCACACGGGAGAAATTCTGCATACTCCTGACGATATCGACAATGCGGCTGGTGCCCATTTTCATAGAGGCCATTATCTTAGGTAAGTCTTCTAAGATAAAGTCCATCTCAATATCATCAATCTTGTTCTGAATTAGCGACTCGGGTTCTGGGTAATGCTGTTGGTATAGCTGCAACAGTTCTAACAATCCTGCCACATACTCCTGCATCGGTTCCAGGTTGCTAGAGATAAACCCTACCGGATTATTAATTTCATGGGCGATGCCCGCCGCCAGCTGCCCCAGCCCCGCCATTTTCTCCCCCTGCACCAGGCGCGCCTGGGTACTCTTTAAGGTTTGCAAAGTCTTATTGAGGGTGACCGTTTGCTGTTGAGTTTTATTTAAAAGCTCTGCCTGCTGCAGGGCGATACCCAGCTGAGTTCCCACCTGAGCCAAGAGCCCGACCTCATCCTCATCCCAATAACGAGGCTTGGAGATTTGGTAAGCCATTAACAATCCCCACAGCTTTTCTCCCTGGGAAATAGGCACAAACACCTCATTACGCGGCAGCTGCCCCCCCTGCTCAGGTTGCGAAAACACTTCGCGAATGATGGTTTGGTTTGGCATAGTCGGCTGCCAGCTATCCACCATAGAATCCGCAACAAACGATCCACTCCAGTCAGAATTAAACCGATAGATCGCTACTCGATCTACTTCCAGCAGCTGTCGGACTTCCTGGGTCGTAGTCGTAAAAATGACGTCAATATCTAACGACTGACGAATTTTATCAATGGTGAGGGTGAGGGCTCTCTGACGGTCCGTAGCCTTTTGCAAAGCGGCCGCCTGCTCACGCACCTGAGCCACCGCCTCTGCTTGATTGAGAGCCACCCCCAGCTGGGTACTCACCTGGGATAGAAAATCAATATCATCCGTTTGCCAATGACGAGGACGAGAATTTTGACAGGCCGCCAACAACCCCCACAGACGACTGCCTTCCATAATCGGCACAATCATGTAGGCACGAGCGTCAGAGTCCTCTAGGAGGGTCATATGATGGGCTTCACAGTCGGCCTCATAAATATCGTGAACCGCCAGCGTCTCCTGGCGAGCATAGCGTCCCCCCTGGTTGTCCATCAAATAAGGGTCTTGAATAATTTCCTGGGTCTCCACTAGGACAGGCCAACCATCCGCCACAGATTCGGCCACAAACTGACCACTCCAATCGGCATTAAACTGATAAATAACCACCCGATCGGTTTTGAAAAGTGATTGAATTCGCTGTGTCGTTGTCTCAAAAATCTCCTCAATTTGTAGTGAATCACGAATGGCGTTAATCGTTTGGGATAACAGCTGCTGTTGTTCTAACGCCTGCTCACGGGAGGAAATATGGGCCAGTTGAGCCGCCTGAAGCTTGAGCTTTTCTACCTGACTCCACTGCTCAAGGGCTACCCCCAAATGCTTAGAAATTTGATCAATAAATTCAATTTCAGATAGCTGCCACTGCCGCTGTCCCTGACATTGGTGAATACATAACAAGCCCCATAGCTCGGTCCCATTCAGGATGGGCGATACTACATTCGCCTTAATCCCAAACTGCTCTAATTTTCGGACATCACTATCCTTGAGGGAATTCTCATAAATATTGTTTGAAACATACATTCGCCCTTCTTTATAAAGGGGGGCATAATCCTCAATAAAATGACGATCATAGACTGTCTCTTCTAAGATAGACGTGACACCTGCGCCATGATCTTCAGCGACAAATTGTCCATCCCAATGGGCTTCGCTCTGAAAGAATAAAATACCGACTTGATCCGCCTTTAACAGCTGTCTGACTTCTTGTGCAGTTGTTTGAAAAATTGTTTCTAAATCCAGTGACTCACGGATGCGAGTGATGACGCCTGTTAAAGATTTTTGTTGTTCAGTCTGACATCGCAGCTGTTCCAATAGTTTTAGCTGCTGGAGCGCAAAACTTAAATACTCAACAATTTGTTGTACAAACCGAATTTCCTCCACACTCCAGTGGTGCACATGGTCACATTGATGCACACAAAGCAATCCCCACAGCTGTTCCCCCTGCAAGATAGGAACCAGTAGATTAGCTCTGACACCAAATTTTTCTAAAAATTCAACCTCGTCATCACTCAGAGCAGCTGTATAGATATCACTGATTGCCTGTACCCGTCTCTCATTAACTGCGATTGTAAACAGTTGCTCCAGACTACGACCATAGATACGTTGGCCCAGAATAGAGGGACAACCGTCTGCGATGTCTTCGGAAACAAATTCTCCTTCCCAGGATTGATCGGGAGTGAACTGATAGATGACCACTCGATCTGACGCTAGCAAGTGGCGAATTTCTGTCGTCACGGACGTCAATAAAACATCGACATCCAACGCCTGACGAATCTTGCTAATGGTTTTTGCTAGAGCCTGTTCTCGATCCAGCTCGTTGGTATCATCAATAGCCGGTTGAGCCCCTTCCTTCCTGTGCGGTAGCATCGCCTCTAGCTTATCTACGGTATGTTGAACAATGCTAATTTCCTCTGGATGCCACTGATGTTCAGACTGACAGTGATGCACACAGATCACCCCCCATGCTGACTGTTCATTGACGATAGGAACCACTAGGGTAGCTTGCACCTGGAATTGGATAAGAAATTCTAGATACTGAGGACTTAAGTTAGCCGTATTGATATCACAGATGGCCTGTACTTTGTTCCCCCAGTAGTAACCCTGTTCATTCCCAAACTGTTGATGGCACAGCGAGACAGCGGCATAGTCTGGGTGTACGTCTTCAGCCACAAATTTGCCTTGCCAATCGCTGTTGGGCTCAAATCTGAAAATAGCAGCACGATCTGCGGTCAGCCGCTGCCTCACCTCTGTCACTATATTCTGCAGCGTAGTGTCCAGCGCTATTGGGCGAGCCCTGTGGTCGATGCTCTCTGAAGATGGAGTAAACTTCCAGGAAGGCATAGTAGCAGTCACTTCAGTGCCCGAGGCTTGTTTGGCGTTACTAAATCTAGGGATGAAATGCATTTCATCAATTTAAAAAAAGCCATATATTAAAACCTGCTAAACCGAGCACTGTATAGACTATGACTGAGTTCCGAAACAATCTTTTTTAGGAAACTGCACCGATTCACAGCAGAGTTAAGTACAATGCTTTGCCGATTCTTCACAGCATGAACCTTATGGGCCATAGGTATTTAGCCATATGTATCCTCAACGTGTTGAGTAACAAAACCCACATCCCCCCACATTCTCTGAATACATCAGAAAGCTTGATAGCTCAGGATATCTGCCGTATATTCGAACAGTTCACAGGGCTAGACTAAAATCGGTTTAACTGTTTTGATTTGACAACCGTGTAGAATGTCTCCCCTGCATGGACAGACACTACTCTAAAAAGGAGATAACCCGGCGGTTTCAGGCTCCCTTGTCAGTTGACGAGCACCCTTAGCCCATACTGGTAAAAAAGTTACCAGCTATTATCACATCATTATTAGACTTGATAAGCAGCACAATAGTTCCCGAGAGTGTTTGTGTAATTGTCAAACAATAGAAACAATAGCTTTATCTACGGGAGTATTGGGGCACTTTGAAAATCACACTACTATCTCGCTATAATTACCCTTGCAAGGCTATTTTTCTTCCAGATTGCTATCTTTTCTATCTGTATCTATTAGATGTTAGATTTATCGGGGCATCACTGTACAGCGTAGTTCTGAATTATACCAAGCTTGCACAGTAATTATATAAATAATAAGTAGTAAAGCAGTTATAGCCGTGTTTAAGTAGCCACTGGCTGATGTTCTGACTCATTGGAACATCCACCAGGACTTTTAGCGTCTAAATATGGTGACTGCTGATATCACGGGAAATAAAGTATGAATCAAAAACTAGTCATACTTTCAGCTGTTACTGGCGGGCTACTGGTTGAGGTAGGTCTGATTGCTAAAGGCTACTCGATCTCGATGAAGGAGCATTTAGCCTACCAAGAGTACATCTCAGCACATATCCAGCAAGATTTGACCATTAATCACACACTTTTAAAGGCTCAGAAATCTACATCTTCGCCCTCCTTTGAGCCAGAGTTGCAAAAGTTACAAGGGGGGCAAGATACCCTTAAACGCATTCCTGAATTTATCGGCAGCCAAAACCTTCAAACGCTCGAAACAGCTTTGCAAAGCAATGCCCAAACCATAGAACAAAAAGCACAGCTGGCTCAGCAATTTCAAACGCAAAATAAGCTCTTACAAAAGTCAGTTTCAGAGCTGCCGGTTCTAATTGATACCTTACAACAAGATAGTGAGCTATCTGCCAAAAATAAGGAATATCAAATACTCACAGATTTATTTGAACAGGTTCTTCTTTATAATCTATCTGCTGATCAAACATTGGTGGCCCAAATTGAGTCCCAGCTGGCACAGCTGCAAACACTGATTGACAACGGCAGTCTCAATATCCCTGATATAGATCTGGCTCTGGCCTATACCAGAACAATCCTGGACAGTAAGCAGCGGACAGATTCACTGAGCCAATTATTATTCAACCTGCCGACTACACAGCAGCTTCAAGAGTTTTCTCAGCTCTACCAAGATGCTTATCAAAGCGCTAATCGTCGCGCTAAGCTATTTCAACTGGCTGCGGTCGCCTGGTTTGTGGGTATTTTAGGGAGCATTAATCATTTTAGGCTGCTTAGACAACAGACTCATAAAATTGGACAAATTACCACCTCATTATTTGAATCAATCGATGATGCCTTTATCGATGTTAATGAGCATTGGCTGATTATCCATGTAAATGCTCAAGCTTGTGAAGACTTAAATAAACAGTCCGAGGAGCTGATCGGTCAGTCATTTTGGGACGTTTTCCCCTATGAACTTGGTGAGGAAAAACAACACTACTATCAGCGGGCCATCGAGCAAAAATCCATCATTACATTTGAAGCTAAAGATATCTCAAATTCTCGCTGGTTAGAACTGCGTCTCAGGCATATCAATGATGGTCTGTCTGTTTTTTGGAAGGACATTAGTTCTCAAAAGAAAGCAGAGTTTCAACTTGCTGTGAGCATTGAGGCCAATGACGAGGCCCTCAAAAAAGCAGATGAAGCGCGTCAACGGGCAGAGATCGAACAGCGCAAGGCCGAGGAAGCAAATCGTGCTAAAAGCGAATTTCTTGCTAATATGAGCCATGAGCTGCGGACGCCGCTAAACGCCATCATTGGCTATAGCGAGATGCTTGAGGAAGATGCAGAAGACTGTGAGCAAGAAGACTTTATCCCTGAGCTACAAAAAATCCAGGGGGCTGGCAAACATCTGTTAGGTCTGATCAATGACGTGCTTGACTTATCCAAGGTGGAAGCAGGACACATGGAGCTGTATTTAGAGACATTTTCAATTATGTCTCTGGTGCAAGACGTGGCCTCAACGATGCAGCCGGTTATCACCAAAAATAACAACATTCTTAAAATCCAATGTGCTGCCAACATTGGCAGTATGTATGCAGATGAGGTAAAAGTACGGCAAAGTCTCTTCAATCTGTTGAGCAATGCCAGTAAGTTTACTCAAAATGGAGCGATCACTGTTAAAGTCAAGGTTGACAACATCCAAGATAAACAGTGGATCACTTTTCAAATTCAAGACACAGGCATTGGCATGTTGCCTGAACAACTGCAAAAAGTTTTTAATGCATTTGCCCAAGCAGATTCCTCTACTACTCGAAAATATGGTGGTACTGGATTAGGGCTAACCATTACTAAAAAGTTTGTGCAAATGATGGGAGGGACAGTTAACGTTGAAAGTGAAGTGGGGGCGGGAACAACGTTTACTATCCAAATTCCAAAAACTGTTCGGGGCAATGTTGTGGAGTCCACGGATGCTTCTTCATTAGATCCTGTTAGCCTCAGTTCTGAACAATCGCTGGATTCACTGACTGAGAAATCGATGGCTGCTTTGCTGACAGCTCCCTCGACAGAATGTGTTTTGGTCATGGATAGCGATGAGGACAATTGTGAGCTAATCTGGAAAACCCTGGTTAGTCAGGGTTATTTTGTGGTGTTGACCCATAACAGTCGCAAGGGTTTAAAGATGGTTGATCAGCTGCTACCGGACTTTATTCTCTTGGATTCAGTTATGCTTGAGGCCGGGGATTGTGATGTGTATAGAGCTCTGGAAGCCAACTCAACCCTGGCAAAAATTCCAGTTATCGTACAAACAAAACTCCCCAGTAACAAGCTCAGTTACTCCATCGGAAAAACAGAGCACTTATCTCCATCTGACAATCTCCAAAAGTTCTTAGAGATCCTCAATCAGTATATATCTGAACAGCTAACTTACAGAGGGCAACCCACTACAGCTGTCACGGAAACACGGACAAGCATCATCGAAACATCGGTGCAGTAGCGGGTTTAGACGATAGACAACCCAGAATAGTGGGAGTAATGCCAATCAGGTTTATGACGTTGGTAAATTGTTGGGCGGCGGGACCGACAATCCATAGAGGGACTGCATTGTAAGTGTGACATTTGGTGGAAAGGTCTTCTATATTGCCATGGTCACTGACTACGATTAGCGTTGTGGTTGCGTCCAGGGATTCAATCACTGCAGTGAGAAACCGATCGATGCGTTGCAGGACAGCGATCGCATTGTCATAATCCTGACGATGACCGGCATAGTCACTGAGATAGCATTCAAATAGGGTAACGCTGTGGCGGTTGCCCAGAGCGGCCAGCTGTCTGCCAGCCTGTTCGGGGGGAATGGGTGGGGTGGCAATGCCACGAGAATGAGCAATTTCGCCCGTAATGTCCCAAAACACAGCTTCTCCTTGCTCGTATTCGTATTGCATCCGAAAGGGCAGCCCAGCCGTCATATTTAACAGCGTGCATACCGAATATCGCCACCGTCGCTGGGCAATGGTTTCAAAGTAGGCGGGGGAATAGAGATTGGCTAAGGTGGCAGTACCTCCCCGGGCGAGCACTTGCTTAAAGAGGCCATAGGGCTCAATCAGCTGTCGTAGGGAGCCGTTGGCAAACCCGGTTTGGTGTTTGCCACGAAATTTGGCGGCGTTGTGACCGGTGTAAAGGGTGGTTTGGCCAGTGGCACTTTGGGGTAAACCAGGAACGCCGAGGGTGGCGTCAATGGGTTTGAGGAGAAAGTTGGGGCGTTGTACCTGGGCACCGGTCAGCCAGGGAATACCGCAGTGCGATCGAACCTGGGGCATGGCCGTCGGATCGCTCAGGGGATTGTGGGGACCGGGGGGGCCTAATCCTAATCCATCTAAAAACAACAGAATAAAATGGCTTTCTTTCATTGGACCGGTGAGCAGTGCTCACCCTCCTAGGCGGTGGCTAAAGCGGGTTGCGTTAGCTTGATTTGGTTGGAGTCTGCCCAGGTGTGGAGATCGGTGAAACTGCGATCGCGATACTTGCCATAGCGCTCCCGCTTATTCCGAATCCGGGTGGGCAGGGCGGGAAAAATGCCAAAGTTTGGCGGCATCGGTTGAAAATGTTTTGGCTCAGCTGAACTAATAAAGCCAAACAGCGCTCCCATCATCGTCGTTACCGGTAGGGACACCAATGGCAACCCTAACACTGACCGGGCTGCATTGGTGCCAGCCAGCCAGCCCCCCGCACAGGCCGCCGTATAGCCCTCAGTACCCACCAGCTGACCTGCTGCAAAGAGATTCTCTCGATTGTGAAACTGGAGCGCACTGCTCAACAACTCTGGAGAATTAATAAACGTATTGCGGTGCATCACACCCATTCGCACAAACTCTGCATTTTCCAGACCGGGGATCATCTGAAATACTCTTTTTTGTTCTCCCCAGCGTAGATTGGTTTGAAACCCTACCATATTCCACAGCTGACCGCCTTTATCTTCCTGGCGCAGCTGCACCACTGCGTAGGGCCGCTTACCCTTATTTTCTGGGGCATCAAAGGCCCCATATCGGTTAGTGTCAAACAGCCCCACGGGTTTGAGGGGGCCGTAGCGCATGGTGTCTTCTCCCCGGCGAGCCATTTGCTCAATGGGTAAACAACCCTCAAAAAATTTGGCCGTTTCCTGTTCAAAGTCTTTGAGTTCCGCCTGTTCTGCTGCACATAGGGCCTGCCAGAAAGCCAGATACTGCTCTTTGTCCATGGGACAGTTGAGATAGGCCGCCTCCCCCCGGTCATAGCGAGAGGCCATAAAGGCAATCTCCTGGTTAATGGACTCACCGACAATAATGGGACTGGCCGCATCAAAAAAGCTCATATAGTCCTGTCCCGTAAACCGTCGCAGGTCAGCGGCCAGGGCATCACTGGTTAACGGTCCTGTGGTTAGCACCACCGTAGAGTCGGTGGGGATTGCTTGGACTTCATCGCGACGCAGCTCAATTAATGGATGCTGTTCTAGGGTTTCTGTCAGGTTCCGGCTAAATACAGCTCGATCTACCGCCAGGGCTCCCCCTGCCGGCACGGCATGTTCATTGGCCTTACCAATGACTACCGATCCCAGCTGGCGTAATTCCTCATGGAGTAATCCCGAGGCCCGGTCCGTTGCCTTGGCTCCAAAGGAATTGCTACATACCAGTTCCGCCACATGCTCCGAATGGTGCGCCGGACTCAGCTTTACCGGACGCATTTCGTGCAGTACCACGGGCAACCCTGCCTGGGCAATTTGCCAGGTCGCTTCGGTGCCCGCCAGGCCACCGCCGATAACGTGAATAGGTTGGGTCGGAGAATCGGTCATAACAGACAGGATGCAGGATTAACCATTGTAGGTTGGGTTGAGCTGGTGAAATTCAATAACCCAATATTTTTCGTATTCCAACTCAACAATTTTATGAGCCAAGGATTGCAGATTTCATCGGGGTTGGTTTAAGGAACGAAACCCAACCTACAGGTTGCTGGCCCATTGCGGATATCCTGCCTCGGTCAATGCCTGATCGCGAATCCGACAGGAATCACACTTCCCACAGGGGCTATCCCCACCGGCATAACAGGACCATGTTTGGGGAATCGGCACATCCAGCGCCACCGCTCGTTTGACAATATCCACCTTGGAATCCATCACCAGCGGCGCTTTTAGCTCAATGGGTTTACCTTCCACCCCCACCCGAGACGACAGACTCGCCAATTTTTGAAACGCCTCTAGATACTCAGGCCGACAGTCTGGATAGCCTGAATAATCCACCGCATTGATACCCAAATAAATCGCCTCGGCTTCCTGAGCTTCCGCTAAAGATAAAGCCAGGGAAATAAATACCGTATTGCGACCTGGCACATAGGTGGAGGGAATCACGTCGGGCGCTACACCATCCTGGGGCAGTGTTTGCTGACTATCGGTCAGGGACGAGCCGCCCCACTGGGCCAGATTGACATCCACTATAAAGTGCTGGTTAAGGCCCAAATGACCGGCAATAACCTTTGCCGCCACCAGCTCCCGCCCGTGGCGCTGACCATAGCGAAACGATAGGGCAATCACATCATAGCCGTCGGCAATGGCCTGGGCTGCGGTGGTGGCAGAGTCCAATCCGCCCGATAGTAAAACAACCGCTTTTTTCATTGACTCTCTACCTAACCCCCAGAAACTTATGGGTCTGCAAACTAATGCGCCAGTCTGGATGCTGTTTTACATAGTCAAATACCCGCTGCGGGTCGCTGGCCCATTCTGGCTGTAGCAGCTTAACGACGGTGGCAGGCACCTGGGCCGCTTGGGCCTCTGCCCAGACTAAATCGTCAGCATCGGCAACTACCACCTTCAGTTCATCCGCCTGGGTATAAATGGCTGGCTGTGGTGGCTTAAACCGTTTGGGCGATAGGGAAATCCAATCAAACTGACCGCTCAAGGAATGGGCCCCTGAAGTTTCTAGATGAATACGCAGCCCCGCCTGCTTAAGGGCGTGGGTTAGGGGGGCCAGATCGTGCATCAACGGTTCACCACCGGTAATCACCACCATAAAGGGGCTGGCGGTTTGGGCCTGTTGCACCAGATCTGAGATCGCAACCCGACCATGATGCTTAGGACTCCAAGAAATCTTTGTATCGCACCAGGGACAGCCCACATCACAGCCCGCCAGCCGAATAAAAAAGGCACTTGTCCCCGTCCACAGGCCTTCTCCCTGGATGGAATGAAAGGTTTCAACAATTGGCAGAGAAGACGAGGAGGAGAGGGGGAGAGGAGGAGAGGGGGATGCTACTGTCTTGGCTAAGTTCATCAATCCTCCTCGTATTCCACCCAGGAATCCGGCGTTTCCGATACACAGACCTTTAGCGTCACGCCGTCAGGCAGCTCCTTGGAGGTCTTATCGTAGATAAATTTAGCAATCATTTCCGCCGTGGTTTCATAGCCCTCGGGCATCACCTCATTCAGCACGCAATGATCCAGCCCTCCTTTTTCCACATCGCGCTTCGCCCAGCGCAGCGTACGAAAATCCGTCACCATCACCTCGTGGGGACAGTATTCAGAACTGTGGAGCTTTAGGGCAGCTGCCTCCATCCGTACTCGGTAAGTATGACCGTGCATACGCCCACAGGGACCTGCATAGTCCTTAATAAAGTGGGCTGCATCAAAGGTGAATTCTGTCTTTAGGGTCCACTTGGCCATAGGTGCAGGAAAACGATTAAGCGGCTTTCCATCTTAATTCAACCCATGTACATTAGCCTGACTCGCCTAAAAAACACTGATGGTATTATTCACAAATTGTTACTCTGTCTTAACCTAAAGACAGGGATATGTGCATATTTACTGGAAATTTTGCGTGGTTATACTGTATTTATCCAGACGTATTTAATCAAGACTAGGGGCAGTCTTGATTCCTCGTAGAATTACTGATGCGCATCGACCAACCCCTTCATTCAAGTGAGCAAGTCCTAATTAATTCGCTGACGCCCGACCAGATCATGGCTGTCGCTGAATGGTTAGGCGTGGAAAAAAACCTTAGAGCTAGGGCAGGGCAGAGTCAGCCACTAAAAGAAACTCTGGAGTCTATGGCAAATCGCCTTCGGTCCATCGCTCCCCAAGGCCAGCATGACGATGGCACAAGCACTAAACGTGTTAAAACTAGAGGCCCCAAAGGATATCCCGTTCAATATTTAGAGCTTTTGTAGCACTTTAGGGATACCTGTCGGAGTAGATCCGATTAGGGGCTAAGAGAAGGCGAGTTTGGCTTAGACTCAACTATATCGAGCTGGACGGATTCTACTATTTTAGTCCTAGAAATCCTCGATAGTCCGATAGAATCTTTCAGACTCTCTAGCCATTACGTCCCCACCCTCCATGACTAAAAAGCGTATCCTTTCAGGCATTCAAACCACCGGTAATTTACACCTGGGGAACTATCTCGGCGCGATTCGTAACTGGGTAGGGATGCAGGATGAGTATGAATGTTTTCTATTTTTGGCAGATCTACATGCCATTACGGTCCCCCACGATCCAAAGTTGCTGGCGGAAAATACCTACAAAGTAGCGGCGGCCTATCTGGCCTGTGGCATTGACCCAGAGCGCTCCACGGTTTTTGTACAGTCCCACCTCAGCGCCCACAGCGAACTGGCCTGGTTGTTTAACTGTATTACGCCGCTGAACTGGTTAGAGCGGATGATTCAGTTTAAGGAGAAAGCCCTCAAACAGGGAGAAAACGTCAGTGTTGGTCTGCTGGACTATCCAGTGCTGCAGTCAGCGGATATTTTGCTATACGAGCCAGACCTGGTGCCTGTCGGTGAAGACCAAAAGCAGCATATTGAGCTGACCCGCGATATTGCGGTGCGGCTCAATCATCAGTTTGGCAAGAAAAAGCAGCCGGTGCTAAAGGTCCCTGATGCGTTAATTCGTCCTGACGGGGCTCGGGTGATGAGTTTGACCGATGGTACTAAGAAAATGTCAAAGTCGGACCCGTCTGAACTAAGCCGCATTGAAATTGGCGACACTCCCGATCTGATCAAAAAGAAGATCAAAAAATGTAAGACGGACCCCTCCCGTGGTCTAGAGTTTGGCAACCCTGAACGGCCTGAGTGCAATAACCTGTTGACTCTCTATATGCTGCTGTCTGGCAAGGAAAAAGAGGCGGTGGCGGCGGAATGTGCCGACATGGGCTGGGGCCAGTTTAAGCCATTGCTGACGGATACTGCGATCGCAGCCCTCCAACCGATCCAGGAAAAATATCAGGCGCTGATGGACGATCGGGGATATCTGGAGTCGGTCCTTAAGCAGGGCAACGAAAAGGCCAGTGTGATCGCGAACCAAACCCTGGCTAAGGTCAAAGATGCCCTAGGATATTCAAAACCGCTGTGAAGCAGGTAGGCTAAAAGAGCAGTACCAATGGTCCCTTATCCTGAATAAGGAACATGGCCAAGCTATTTACCATCTCAAAGAGGCAAGGAGCAAGCGATTGATAAATTCCAAACATCTTTAAGTTAAAGAGATGTTCCATAGAAGGCCCATACATCCAAAATTGGAATTTAATTGATTTTGCTTGCTAAGGGTTGCTCTTTATAAATCTGCCTTAAATAACACTTTTATGACTATTTCCAACGGCTCATCCCCGGCATCCTCCTTGTTGCGTTCTGAGATCGCAGCCAACCAGTTTGTGATTACGGCTGAGGTCATGCCCCCCAAAGGCGGCGACCCCAGCCACATGATCACGATGGCACAGCAGCTGCAGGGACGGGTACACGCTGTGAATATCACCGACGGGAGCCGGGCAGTGCTACGGATGTCTTCCCTGGCCTCAGCGGTCTTGCTAAAGCAGGCAGGGATTGAGCCGATTTGTCAGATGACCTGTCGCGATCGCAATCGGATCGCCCTTCAGGCTGACCTGATGGGTGCCAACGCCCTGGGGATTCGCAACGTGCTGGCCCTCACCGGTGACCCAGTTAAAGCGGGAGACCATCCCAAAGCCCGTAGTGTCTTTGACCTCGAAGCAGTGCGGCTGCTGCGCACCATTGGCATCCTTAATCAAGGCCATGACCTCAACGACAAGTCTCTGCCTGATGGCCCCCTCGATATTTTTGCTGGCGCTGCGGTGGATCCCCAATGTCCCAGCTGGTCAGGTTTACAAAAACGATTTGAGCTTAAGGTAGAAGCCGGGGCTAAGTTTTTTCAAAGCCAGCTGATTTCTGACTTTGACCGTCTCGAAAAATTTATGACTGAGATCGCGGCTCCCACACAAGCGCCCATCCTGGCCGGCATATTCTTACTGAAGTCTGCTAAAAACGCCGCCTTCTTAAATCGCAACGTCCCTGGTGTTCACATTCCAGACGATACTATTGAGCGTCTTGCCAAGGCTAAGGAACCGTTGAAAGAGGGAATTGCGATCGCGGCAGAACAAATTAAATTAGCCCAAAGCCTGTGCCAGGGTGTACACATCATGGCCATTCGCCGTGAGGACCTGATTCCAGAAATCCTGGACCGGGCAAGCATTGACCCCATTAAAACCACACATCGCAACGGTGCCAATAAAACGGTTAAGCAAGATTTTGCCATGGTTTAGAAAGCCCACTCGCTTTGAACAATCAGCAACTGGCTACGGTGCCAATAAAACGGTTAAGCAAGATTTTGCCATGGTTTAGAAAGCCCACTCGCTTTGAACAATCAGCAACTGGCTGGGGTCAAGCTCCAAATCAATTGTTATGCCGTAGCTTAGTCCCTCAATAAACTCAGTCAATATCTCCAGTGTTCCCGGATCCTGAAAATGCTCAGGTTTAGTCTCAGGATGAGGATAATAAACCAACCCATTCACCCTTTGACCAGTTTTAAGCACTATTCGGCAATCAAAAAATGAAAAATCTTCCGGTGGGGCATCATCCGCCCATTTGACCTGCCGAAATGTATGTTTGGCCTGTTTCACAATGTAGCGATGGGGAGAAATCGAAACATTGATGGTCCCGAGAAAATAGGCATCCAGACACAACCCTCGCTCGGCGAAAACAGGCTTCTGCATCCAAATTGTTCCCCCTGGAAATCGAGGATTTCCCCCTTGACCAGAGGCTACACCATGGCCTGGAATCACAGTGCCGGTGACATCAACCCAATCCGTCACAACTTATACTCCTTTTTAACCTTGCATCAAGATCCTACGGGTATTCTGAAATTGGCGGAAATCAGGCTGTAGTTTCAGCTTGAAAATAGGTTCAGTTTCTCTCTGAGTAAGGTGGCCATACCAACGATGAATAAAATCTCTCGTATTCTTGAATATACCTGTCTAATTATTGTTGTCAGTATTACAGCACTTGCCCTATTCACCAATCGTTTTGGCTGGCCTCTTTATTTAGAAATTTTTTCTCACTTTCAGGTGCAATATTTTATTGCCACACTTCTACTGGTCATACTTTTCCTATGCTTGAGACATTTCCGCATCTTATTAGCTACTCTTTTCTGTAGCGCCGTCCTATCTGCTCAGGTTTTTCCGTGGTATGTGCCGTCCCACATAGGGACTCAAGCTAACTATCGTGTCCTTGTTGCCAACCTGAACCTAAGTAATCAGGATGCTACTCGCACACTATCTCTCATGGCTGCTGAAAAACCGGATTTGGCTCTTTTTATGGAAGTCAGCGTAGCCATGGAAACTCAGCTAGCTGGTCTAGAAGCTATCCTACCCTACAGTACCCACACCGCCTCTAGTTCTGGCATGCTGCTCTACAGCAAATATCCCCTCACGGATATCCATCTGCAACAGTTTGGGCAAAATGCCAAGAGATCTCTGGTGGCCCACCTCACTATTGATGGACAGCCGTTTTCCCTGGTGGCCATTCACCCTCTCCCGCCGGTAGCACCCAGATGGTTTCAGTCTCGCAATATGGTACTGGCCGATGCGGGAGATTACACTGCAACCCAGACAAATCCTGTCATCTTTTTAGGGGATTTGAATACCACGATGTGGTCTCCTTATTATCAGGCCCTCATTCGTAAAACGGGTTTAAAGAATACTCGTCAGGGCTTTGGCATTCGACCCACCTGGCCAGCGCTGGCGAGCTACTTTGGACTACCTGATATAGTTCAGACAGTGATCAAACCGTTTCAGATTCCTATTGATCACTGTCTGGTAAGTCCTGGGATAACTGTTGTTGATAGCCGTGTTGGTGCTGAAACTGGCTCAGATCATTTTCCGGTGATTACAGACCTGCGGTTGTCTGTAAATGTTGGAGCCTAAACCTTCAGGAACAAGAGTTCACTAACCTTATCAGGCAAAAGGTGTTTTTAAGATAGATGGAAAATGGCGTTGCATTACCCATTAAGCTCGAACTGCTTGAAATCCCGAACTATCCCCCATGTGAAATGCAATTTCGCCTTCAATGCTGTCATTATCTTTTAGCTGGCACCAACCGCTGCCAAATGCCTCGTCGTTTTCGTCTCCGCCTTCCCAGCTAAAACGCAAGGTAGCTTGGTCTCCTTTGCCAGATATGGAACCGTCTAAATCACCTGAGACCAACCCAAACTGAAACGAGCCCGTATAGTTTGGCTCGATTGTAATGTATGCCTGTACTTCCATATTGAAGTAGTCTTCATCCCATAGTTCCATGGACTGAATATGCCAGGTACCTGCTAACTTCATCACTTATTCTCCAGAGTCTCGTCTAAGTATAAAAAAGAATGGCTGAGGCGACTCTTTATAGTCCATTACTCCTAGCACGGTATTGTCATCCACTTTTCGAAACGTGTCATTAATGGGGAGATAGTCATAAATCATAGTGGCGCTGACTTTACCGCGATAGTCCATCATCCGCAGTCTGGCCTGGCTTTGTTCTGTTTTTAGCAGTGATGTGGTTAGTCCTAGCAGTGGTTGCATAAAGTCGCTTTTGAGACCTGGCATTTTTAACCCCCATTTCATGGCTGTGGGTTGGGGGGCGACTTTGATCATCTCTCCCTGAGGGGTTAAGAACAACAAGGGGTGGACGGTTTCAGGATCGATAAATTCTTTGCCGTACCAGTTGGAGGCTTCGAGGAGGCCATCCATGGGATGGGCGGTGTGGAGGCCGGAGCCTTGCCAGCGGCCTATCATGAAGTCTAGGTTGACGGGGGGTAGGGAGTCGAACAGCTGCAGGGCTTTTTCAGTTGTTGTTTTGCCTGCTTGCAGGATTGACTGACAGTTTTCTAAGGTTTCCATTGTTGTTGTTTGGTGATTGAACTATAGCCCATGGTGAGACTAAACCTTGTCCACGTCCAGAACTGGAGTTTTTCTGTAGAGGAAACGACAGGTTTCAACTTGGACGTGGTTTAGGTAAATTGGTCAGGATCCACCCCTAGCGCCCGCAGTTGTTCTGCTAATTTAGCCGCTTTTTCCTCTGCTGCGCTTGCTTTAGCTTCTGCCTCGGTTACCTTAGCTTCTGCTTCAGTCGTTTTAGCTTCTGCCTGAGCGGCCCGCTCTGTTCCAGTGGGTAAGAGTTGGCCATCGCGAACTGACAAGTCAGCGCTGGCGCTATCGCACCACCTGAGCCAGGTAGCCGTGACATCTTCAAAGGTGCCTTCCCAAAGTGTGAGTCCTAGTCCAATGCGTTCCAGCCAGGGTTGCTCAAGCCGCTCATAGTCCCCATGGGTTAGGCCAAAGACATGTAAAACATCCTCTCCCAGCTGCTGTAATGGTTCAAATACCACATAGTAGGTCACTCCCAGACGAGCGTAGTCCTGCAGCTTGCTGCCCAGCTCATTACCTACTTTGTTAGACACAATCTCGACAACGACATCGGGTGATTTACCAAATTCCCATACCAAATATGTCCGGTTTTTCTTTTCACGAAAGTCCTGGGGTGCTTCCACATCCATGCTGATGAATACGTCTGGCACAATGGGCGGACGATGCACCGATGAAAAAATGCCAATATCTGCATCGGCGACAAAGGGACGCTCCATCCCCAGGCTGGCCCAAGAGCTGTAGAGGATTTCAATCAGCATGCGCTGGAGTTTGGCTGAGAAGAAATTATCTACAGGGGTATCGTCTTCGATGACTAGCTCATCGATCTGAGGGGCTAGTTTAGAGAGAGTTAGGGTGTCTGGGGTCGTTGCTGGGGTCATAGGCTAGCAGTCCTTGGACGGCATTCAAAGCAGCTATCACTAGATTAGCAAATACCATATTGTGACGATACAGCGCTTACCTAATCTTAGAGTAGAGGGCCTGATTCGACGGGTTGAACCCACCCGCGAATTGGCAACAGCCCTGGCCAGTAGCGATGACTTGCGAGCCCAGGCAGATGTCTGGGCCGCTCACGGCATCTGGCATGAGGCGTTAACAAACCTGGCAACACGTCAGCAAACTGCTCCCGGAGATATCAGTCAACAGGATTGGTACAGCTTTTTAGACTCTGTTGGACTGGGTGCGATCGCAACTACTCCAGTCCAGCCCTAACGCCAATTCCCCACCAACACATAGGCCGCCCAATACACCGGAGCCTGATATCCGGGGGTCCTCAACAACTTTAGCTGGGCCTGTCGCAGGGCCTGAGCTCTGTTAATCTGTCCAGACTTAGCCAAAATCCCGTATAAATTACCCATCAGCTCACTGGTGGTCAGGTCATTTACATTCCACAGTGAGGCAATGGTACTACGAGCCCCCGACTGAATCGCTACCCCGGCTAATCCCAGGGTGGCACGGCTGTCCCCCGTTGCCGTTTTACAGGCACTCAAAATCAACAGCTCAATTCCCCTCTGACCGGTACGACGACTGAGTATATGACTCAGGTCATCCAAACCAATGCGACTATCCCAGCTCAACAAAAATGTATCCTCAGGATTTGAACTAAACTGCCCGTGGGTGGCCAAATGAATGATTGACGCCGGATCTTCATCCACCAGAGTTTTCAAATTATCACTGGTAAACCGCTGGTTAAGGAGACTCTTGCCCTGCACCTGTGTTTGAATACTCGCTAATTCTTTCTCCACATTATTCAGGGGAGAAAATCCTTGGTGAGGTAAGAAATCAGCCCGTACTTCGGAGAGGCCAAAGGCCAATGTTTCTAGTCCTACATCCGTCAACTGCTGAGAGACAGGCAGCTGCAGTCCAGGACTCAGGGCTACCCCATAGCGCTCAATCAAAAACTGTTGTCCGTCATGGAGCGCGGCCATGGGGACATTTCGTAACGCTCCATCTGACACAAACACCAATGTCTCCACAGATTGGTCCACCAACAGCGGTTCCATGGGACGGATAAGCCAGTCATACACCTGCTGCGATAGTTCAAAAAATTGTTCAGAGAGAAACGGTTGTTCCACCTGCACCCGTAAATCATCAAGCACCTGGTTAATCTCTTCAGCAGGTAGCCGTGTTCGATAAAACTTTACCTCATCTGTTTGGGGTAATCGCACCACCACCGCCAGCTGATCTGGCAGCACCAGGGGGTATATCACAGCAGTAGTGGGATCCAACTGGGTTTTATCCAGGGCCACCTGAGGTGTCAAATTACAGCTTAAAAAGTCTTCTAACTGGGCTAACTGGAGGGCATCAATCTCTTGCACCGCCTGTTTTAAACTGGCCTGAGTTGGCACCAAATCGTCTAGCAACAGTGTTACCAGCTCACGATAGAGGGGCTCCACCGCATCCCTGAGTAAAAAGCGCACATCAGTTTCCACCGCCACCAGATCCTGACGTACGTTTTCAAGACTGTTTACAGCGGCCTGGTAGTAGGCCAGGGATCGGTCATGCCTGTACAGCCGCCCTAGCTGCCACTGCCATCCATAGGCAAGATGATCTGCGCCAATGGACTGGGCCAGGGCTAACGCTTCCTGGGTCAGTTGTTGTGCCTGCTGTCGGTTGCCCTCTATTTCATACAAATGCCCCAATACTCCCAATGCCTGGGACTGAGCATCAGTATCCTCCAATGTCAGAGCCTGGGCTCGGGCTCGATGCAGTAGCGACACAATATCCGTCCCAGGCTGAATCGCTAACCCATTAGCTTCACCAGACGCCCACAGATTGGTCAAACTGCGGGCCAGACTAATCTGTCCGGTCACCAGCGGACGACTTGGTGAAAATGTCTCCAGCGGCAGCTGCCGCATCCGTTGGATCTGTGTTTGCAGCTGCTGGTTTACCGTTGACCCAGAGCTCTTTAAACCATCCGTTGGCTTAGTCTGTAACTGGGTTAATAAATCCAGAGTGGCGGCAGCGATTTGTACTGTGATAGTCGCATCTTCAGACGCCAGCGCTGCAGCGGTTTGATAGTGACCTAATGACTGCTGTGCTAACGCTTGATCCAGAGAATCTCCCGTTGGCCCATAGAGATACAATAATTGCCGATAGCGAGCCTGCTTTACCTGCCCTAAGCTCAATAACACGTTGGGCCGGTCGGGGGCCTGATTGACAGCCCGTTCTAAAATTTGTTGTGCCTGGGTTAAATAGCCACTTTGTCCCAGGATATTTCCCAGGTTAGTCATGGCCAATAGCTGCAGGGTGGGATCTGGCTGCGCCTCGATGGCGGCTATCACCGCATCCATAGTCTCGGAGGATACCTGTTCGCAGTGAGCGTCTAAACCAATGGCTGTAAAAATGGTCTCACAGGCGCGTCGATGGTGACCCATCATCTCTAACGCACTGGCTTGGTTGAGCAGGCTACCGGTGATGCCGGCTGGGTAATCCAGGCTGCGATAAATCTGGTTTGTTTGTTGCCAGTAGGTAAAGGCGGCTTCGGCCTGCCCCTGGTCCAGGGCAAGCTGTCCCTGGGTATTGAGCACCTGGGCCTGGATGGCTCCCCGCTCAGCTTCAGGCATAGACCCTAGCAGCTGCAGACTGTTCTCTAAGGCGCGATCAGCCGCTGCCCCATCCCCTTGCTTTTGGTAGGCCATGCCCAGATAGGTCCAGAGGGTGGCCTGTTGTAACTCACTTAGAGCAGGCTGGGTGAGACTGGTGTGCCAGGTTGCGATCGCACGTTCCCATTCCCCTTGCTGGTAAAAGCGTTTACCCTGCTCAATTTGCGTCACCTGGGGCGATCGCGTCAACAGGTCAGGCTCCTAGGCCATTCCCACACCAATGGTGAGCAACCATCCGAGACAAATCAACACCAGAAATCGCAGCAGTGTTCTCATAAAAAAGACCAGCTAGGGAGTCAACCAACAGTAAGGGTCAGAAGTCCTGGCATAGGGGATCGCTGTGTTGGAGTTTGCCGTTAAAACGACATTGCCACCAGTATCGATGGTCCAGCCTTGAGCTTCTATCAGGGATGCTGTTTCAGATGCAGGTATCTCATGCACCGCCGTCATTGCGTCTGGTAGTTCCAGGGTTTCCCACAACACTGTTGTTCTAGATGTTTCTGAGGGGATTCCCCCTCGCCCAGTTGCCACAAAACTGGACACCCCAGTGGTATCGCATCGCTGACTGATCTGCGGCACGCCAGTAGTCTCTGGTAAGCTGGCAAGCCCTTGATTGGGGCTGATGGCGAGTTCATTTAGCTGCACTGTTCCCGCCTGCCCAAACCGGGAGCTGGCATCAATGTCATTGGTCCCATTACCGGGCACGGCCAATCGTTCTTCTAGCCCAAAAATGCTCTGGGCAACAATTTTAATTTCACCACCGTCACCGCGATTTGACCGGGCAATAATATCGCTATCTTCAGCTAAGGGGGCGACCACAAATCCATCTGCGGACTCCAGGCGTATATTCCCTCCATTAGCGCTATTGCGAGCTTCTGCCGTGATCAAACTACCGTTACGCAAGAGCACCAGGGTAAAATCCGCGATCGCAATGTCTGCCCCACTCCCTTCATCCGCCAGGGTCCCAACTACTATTTGACCACCACTGTCCAAAAGTAAACGATTCACCGTCAAATCTAAACCACCAGATGATTGAGCATCACGATTTAAGGTAGACGCCGACACTCTTCCCCCATTGCTGATCCTCAGTTCACCAGTATCGAGCTGCAGTAATCCGGCATTACCTGTGCCCAAAGCATTGCTGGCTAGTCCACTCGGACTAAATCCTGTTCGAGTTAGCACTCCCCCATCGACCAGAATGCTCTCAGTAGCATTTACCCGAATTAAATTACTATTCCCCCCACTGCCCGCCTGAGCTGTTGTAGAAACCTGTCCACCATTGCTCACCTCTAATACTCTCGTATTAATATCAATGCGCCCTGCATCCCCAGCCCCCTCTGTTCTAGCCAATACTGCGCTGCGCTGAGTTGCCTTTTCAGGGGGTGTGGCACTGCCAATTAAGCTAATCACATCGGCATTAACCGTGATACTGCCACCATCCCCGGTCCCAGATGCTTCAACCGTCAGACCCGCTCCATCCAATATGCGCAATTCTCCAGTATTAACAGTCAAGTCTCCCCCCGACCCTGATCCAGTGGTAGCTCCACTGATACCGCCACGACGAACTCTATTGTTACTTTGAAATAAACCGGCTACTTCAACCAACTCCGATGCATTAATCGTGACATCCCCTGCATCACCAACTGTGCGAGAAGTCGTCTTGATCTGAGCCCCCGCCGTTACAAACAGCTGCTGAGCATTAATTACAATATTTCCACCATCACCAAAAACAATGCCACTGCTGGGACCTCTTGGGTTTTCTTGTTCGCCCCGCACCGTAGTATCGATACCCGTTGACAAAATAGAATTATCCAATGCCAAACCACCCCTCAGTCTGACAAATTCATCGGCGTTAATAAAAAT
>JBCCJR010000017.1:0-28848 GCA_039045805.1 Cyanobacteria bacterium P01_C01_bin.118 | reverse complement strand
GCCCTGCAGCACCGAAAGCAACTCACCAGGTTGTCTAAGGCCATGTGGCCCGGCAATGCCGAAATCTCCAGGGTTGGTCGTAGACACCATTTATTCATTTGCCCCCAGTCGTGTTCACATCAAAACTCAAATTCCCCCACCATCTCCATAAGCCAGAAATCTGGTCTTTACTGAGCGTTGGATTAGGGGTGTTAATCCGACTGGTGCAGTATCTAAGCAATCGTTCCCTATGGTTTGACGAGGTTGCCCTTAGCTTCAATCTGCTGGATCGCGGCTATTTCGAACTGCTCAATGCCTTAGCCTACAATCAGGCCGCACCACCCCTCTTTCTCTGGATTGAAAAGCTCGCCGTTAATACCCTAGGCAGCTCCGAATATTCTCTGCGCCTGTTTCCCCTGATGGGTGGTTTAGTATCGTTGGGATTGTTTTACTGCTTGACTCAACAATGGACAAACGGGTGGGCCAGACCTATCGCTATTTTTCTATTTGCAATTCAGGGTTACATTGTCTATTTCGCTAATGAAGTAAAACCCTACAGCTGGGATGTAGCCATTGCTTTGCTGCTATTTATGGCCATCACCGGCTTAGCAGCGATCAAACCCACCTTCAAACAGCAGCTGACAGCCGCTCTGGTGGGCATAGTCAGCATTTGGCTATCATTTCCAAGTATTTTTGTCATTGCCGGTGTAGAAGCCGTCAACATTATCAAACTCCAGCTATGGCAGGCGTCCAGACAAACGATAAAAGACTTTTTTATAAGACGTCTGCCACTCTATAGCGCATGGATTATCAGCTTTTGCAGCCTATATTTTCTGATCATTCGCAAAACACTATCGGATACCGGCCTTTCCGACAGCTGGGCTGGTCGATATCCTAACAATTTATGGGATATCAGCTGGCTGGTAGACTCTATGGGTCGTTTCTTTTATCGCCCTCTTGGCTTCCATGGACCAGCAGACGGAGTGGCCATAGTAGCTTTTATCACGGGGTGTATTTTGTTGTATCGCACAGCAAAACTACGCTTACTCTATCTCAGCAGTCCATTGCTAGTAACACTGCTAGCCGCGTTTCTCCACAAATATCCGTTTCGAGACAGACTGATTTTATTTTTAACCCCCTTTACATTAATTCTCTTATCAAAAGGTATTGATTTTTGGTTCACACGCTGGAAAAAAAAGCCAAGAATACTGGGGCTTATCAGCTTCATTATGGCCATAACACTGTTACTCATGCCCTTAAAAAGAGGTCTGCACGGTATAATGGTACCTACCAGTTTGCACTTCGACCACGTGAGACCAACGATCCAATATATCGATACTCATTGGCAAGCAGGGGATAAGCTCTACGTTTTGCCAGGGGCACAGCTGCAGTTCGAGTTCTATAACCGCCGTTTTGAACTGCCGATAGCTGATATTGTTCTTAGTCAGCTGAGAGATATTGGTATTTGGGAAGTATCTGACACTGATCTAAAAGAACATTATCAAGAGTTACGCAACCTAAAAACAACAGTCCTAAAAGATGAAGAAAGAGTCTGGGTACTACTGGCACGAAAAAAATCCACATCTGAAGACGCTATAGTAGAACAGCTAAATCGTCTCGGTACTCTAGTAGAGAGAAAACAATATCCGGGTGCTATGGTGGGACTATATGATTTTTCATCGTAGCCCTGACGAGTCAAGTCACCACCATCCACTATGGCTAAAACCAGAAAATCATTAGGTTTTACCAAAATTGACTCTCCCATCGGAGAAATTTTGCTAGTTACTGATGGAGACATTGTGGTATCCCTGGACTATGAAGGTTATGAACATCGCATGATGCGGCTTTTAGAAAAGCGATATGGTGCCTTCAATTTAGTGGATTCCAGCCAAGATCAGCAGCTACAGCCACTGCTCAACAATCTTCAATCATATCTAGCAGGAAATCTCACTGCCATTGACAGTATCTCTGTTAACCCTGGTGGCACCAAATTTCAGGCCCAGGTTTGGCAAGCCCTTCGGGCCATACCAGCTGGTACAGTGATGTCCTATGGTAATTTAGCGCGTCATCTAGGAAATCCAGCTGCTGTCAGGGCAGTGGGTACCGCCAATGGTTTAAATCCGATCTCCATCGTCTTACCCTGTCATCGCGTTATCGGTGCTAACGGCAGTTTAACTGGTTACGCTGGAGGCATAGAGCGCAAACAGTGGCTACTAGAGCACGAAGGCGTTGATCTAGCAAAGCCACAATCCCACGGACAACAACTTTCTCTGCTAGATAACTAATAACACCCCAGCACCGATGCCCGATAATTAGTCCCTTTATTATCAATGCCGCCTACATAAATATTCACCTGATAGGGCATCGTCGTATCGCGGTCCGGTGTGGCCGTAATCTCTAAATTCTCTCCAGGACTCAACTCATAACCAGGTTCATTCAACACCTCATCAGCACTGTCATCGCCATACTTGAGAGTAAGGCCAATATCAAACACATCGTCTTCCTCATCAATATTCTCAACAACACCAACAAACCGACTAAATCGCCCTGGTAATGGCACGATCCAGTCCGTATTCCAATTGTTGCGCAGCCCTAGACCAAAAGGTCCTGGGAGATTAATCACCGAGACTTTTTTCTCAACATCAGTCTGATCGTCATCCCCACCGACAACTATCAGAGGCACACAAGCAGCACTGGCCACAGGTGCCTGGCCGCCACGACAGCCCAGGGCCGTTGCTCGATAACGATTACCAATAGATTCATCCCCAATACGGACATTTACCTGATAGGGGTGTAGCGTCTCCCGTGGCTCAACTGAGACAACGATAGGTTCGCCTTCAATCAACTCGATATCGCCTTGGTTGTAAAGCCGATCGCTGGTGTCATCTCCGTATTTGAGGCTAATTTCCACATCATAGTCATCGGACTCTTCTGGAATCACAATGATGGTGAACTGCTCATAGTTAGTCCCACCGGGGATTTCCCAATCCGTATTAAAGTTATCCCGCAGCCTTAAACCAGGAATAGGACCGGGGAGTGGCAAAGGAGGATTTTGGGGCGTTTTTTCCACTTCAGACCCCTCTCCTCCCACCAGAGGTAGCGGCTGAGCTGTCGTGCCCGCTGGGCACATATCGTCAAAAGATGTGTCCTGAGCCGCAGCTGGGGGTACTGCAGCAAAAACTAGAGCAGGGACTAACGCAATCGGCAAATATCTCATGGGGGATTGAAGGCTATCTCCATCCATCAGAATAATTCGATTAATTAGTTTTGCCCCCTCCCCAGGTCAAAAATTTATGACTCACCCTAAGGCACTCTGGCTTCACCAACGCTGGTATCATCTTGGACTACCACTACGGTGTCAAATAAACTGATATCGGTATCACCAGGGAAAGACATGTTAAAGGAACCACTGGTATCAGGTAATAGGCCTAAATCAATGGTTTGCTTTGATAGATCACCACCAATCGTTAAATAGCTTTTGAGAGCACCCTCGGCATCGGTTGAAAATTCTTGAAAGGCCAGATCGCCGCCAACACCCGCAATAATGGCTACACCAACATTGCCACTGGTGGTGTAGTTATTAGCCCCTGAAAATGCACCCATGACGTGCTCCTCATCATCAATCGACATTTTTTATTTTAGAGATGAAAGAGGCGCACAATTAATAAACTAACCACAGGTAGAGGAACTGAGTCCCTGGACTACAGCTGAGCGTACAGCCCCCAAATCGCCATGGGTCGCAGATAGTGACAGGCGCGAAATGTACCCATAGCAGTAATTGCTTCTGGCGTACGGAACTGTAGACCAAAATCGTAAATCTGCCGGACTACAGCTTCTGTAATCGCCATAGCTTCCTCTTGCTTACCCATCTGTGCAAGGAATGCAGCCAGACCAAAGTTAATACCGGTCCACACCTCTAGCTGGTGCGTATCGTCTGGATTTTCTGGAGCCCCATCGGGTTTTACACCATTGGCCGCACCAATGGGCATACCCAGCTGAGCGGCACTAAAGAATCCTGTCTGGGTCCCTTCAAATTTTTGCTTTTGGGGAGCCGCGTGGCGGGCAGCATACTCATTGAATTTAACAAAGCAAGCATCATATATCGTGTCAAGGGCAATATCGATATATTCCTCGTCCACAAGGTCCGGCAGGTCCAGCAGGCGGGCACAAAACTGACCGCAAAGCTGATCCGCCATCACTACGTCCGACTGACTCTCGGCATCCAAGCGGTAGAAACTGCCGGTCCATAGCTTGTTTTGATAAACGATTTTGCCCTGGTTAATCCAGCGCTGGTACTGAGATTTAACAATGGCAAAGCTACCAGAGATTTTCTTATGCTGCTGCAACAGCTCACCCATCTTAATGGCAGCTTCCAGAGCTGCTAACCATAGCCCCCCGCAGTAGGCACTCAGCCCCTTTAACTGCCAATCATCAAAAGTTTGATCAGGAGCACCGCCATTTTCAGGAACGCCATCACCATCTAAATCAAACAATTTTAGATACTGGATTGTCTCGGTCACAGCAGGCCAGCAGTCGGCCAGAAAATCGATGTCATCACCGCCCGTTAATAGAAATGCGCGATATACCTGTAGCACAAAGTCACTGGGTAAATCCTTCCACTGATTACAGTCTTGATAGCTGGTGTAGTTAGTGGCTATCCACGGATTTTCATTGGGTGCCCCCAGATCGTGGGGAGTGGCTCCCTTGATTTTTCTCGGGGCGAGATGTTCTCCATCACCGACGGTGTAGTAATAGCCAATGATGCGCTTTTGGGGATCTTCGGTGGGAATGGCACGGGCAAAGGCACGGATAATGGATTTCTCTAGATCTGGCCATAGCATCAGTGTGGAAAAACCACCGTACAGCCTGACATCCAGGCTTTCATACCAGCGGTAATCGATACATTCCAAAATGCCAAACTGCCCTACCGGATCGTCATCGCTGGCGGCTGACCATAGGGTACCACCGCTGGCCATGTCATAAAGCTCATTGAATAGGGCCATTTTGAACCAGTCGGGCAGGTCTGACCGGTCCAGAATGGGCTGCTGCCAGTCAACAATGTTTTGTCTCCAGGTTTGATAGTGAGCTAGTGCATCCTGAGCAATTTGCCAGGCATTGCGCCCGGAGCAGGAGAAAAAATCGGTGTAACGTCGGTAGGCTTGTTTGCCAGTGGCAAATTCGGTGACGGGTAAATCCCAGCTGAGGACAAAGGGAATTTCCTTGGTTTCTCCGGGGGCCAGAGTGATGCGGAGCGCGATCGCACCCGCCACCTGTTCGTCCTCACTAGCAAACGTTGTATCTGCAACATTAGTTAACAGTCCACCACTAGCAAAGCTATCCCACAGATCGGCTCCGTTACCATCAGGATTCCAACGAGTCTGGTAAGTCACCCCATCCGTTGCTGCCACCGCAATACAAAACTGACCAGATCCCTCTTCAGGACTTTCTGCCCAGACTCCATCCATCACAATGCCAGTGGCCGTCTCACTACTCACCAGCTGATTAAAATTGCCCTTGCTCTGACCCAATGGGGGCACATAGTCATAAAACGGACTGCCATCCTCCCGCTGCTGAATCTCTGGAGAGGCCTCAGAGTTGGTAAACCAGCCCACCATGTTCTGCCAGCTCAGCAAAATGCTCAGCGTAATGGGCTGCTCCGTTGGATTATGGGCCGTCCACACAAATACAGCAACGGGATAGCTGCTTTCTTGATAGTTATCTGGCCAGATGGGTGAAAATTGCTCACAGGTGAGGTCTGTTTTGAAAACATCTTCGTAGCAATACCAGCTGCGGGGATACAGGGCTTTGTAGGTACCGCCGGGAGGAATATTGTCGGAGTGGTGGGCCGTGCCCACCCTCCGATTTTCGGTTGGATACGATTGCCAGCTGTCCAAACCATTAATTGTTGTCGCCATGGCATAGGCCTGTGACTCCCCGGCTATTTCCTCATAAACCGCAAATTGACAGGCTGGAAAATGATTAAAGATGTGCTCACCGCCGTCCAGATGCCACAGGTTAAACATCCCGTTGGGAGCCCGCCCAATACAGCCAGACCCCAAGCCACCCAAGGGAATGCCGTGCTCTGGACCATCATCTAAATTGCTGGCATAGCGCACAATGTAAGGCGTTTCCCATTTCGCGCCAATGGGCCAGGTCCAAGCAACAGTGGGAATGTGGGGAGCGGACATAGGTTACCGTCAAAAACAGCAATCAGCATTTTATCGGTGCATTGGATCATCACACACACTGGCTACGAAGAATCTCCGTGATATCATCACAATTGCCATTGGTTACGCTAGCGTAGACTCTGAGGATGTATGGCCAGGCATCTAAGCATCAGGAGATCGCTCCAATGAAGGCCAATCAAGTCATTCAAACCATCAGCAGGCACATTCGGCCCATCGGTAATTGGTGCCAAAAAGCCTGGCATGGCATCAGTGGTAAAGATTACCGTCAGGTAAAACATCTGCGCCACGATCTGGCCATTGCTCACGAGCAGGAAGCCCGACTGACCCAAGAGCTAGAGCAAGCTAACACCCGGTGCAAACACCTTGAAAAGGCACTGATGGATAGCCAACAGGCTTTAGAACAAAGCCAGCTAACCATCCACAATCGTCAAACCGCCTTCGAACAAAGTCAACAAGCCCTCGTAGAATCCCAACAACAATACGATGAGCTATGGCATGAGTTAGATAATTGGATCAACGACGGCGAAAGTCAAATTCAGCGGTTAAAAAAGGAATTAGCCAACCAAAAATCAGCGTTAACCAACTGTGAAGCCAACTTAGACGCCATTAATCGCTCCCAGGCTCAGCCAGTCTTATCACCCTCCGATCCCCCATCAACGATCGACTTAGCCAAATGGAAAATTTCTTTTGTGGGTGGCCATGAAGCTACCAGACGTACCGTCATTCAAACATTACAGGCAGAGTACGGCCTCAATTACACACCGGTAGAAATTCCCTCCCATAGGGAAGTCAGCACCTCACAAAAGCAGCTACATCAAAAACTGGCTGATTGTGATCTAATTGTTTCCATTGTGCGTTATTCCAATCATTCCCTCACTAAATCCCTCAAACAGTTGAAAGATAGAGGGAGTCTAAGGGGCACCATTCTGAGCACTAACAGTCGAGGAGCGACCGGCGTAGTGCGAGAGATTTTAACCTTTGTGGACCAACATCCAGACTGGCTAAGTGATGCAGTGGGCTAATCTTGCTTAGATCCAACCGTTGGCCATGCCGACAATCAGGCCCACTCGAAAAAGCTGCCAGCCAATAAAGGCCACTAAAAGCACAAAAACGATTTTATTAGTCGTATCTTTTGGGGTACTCATGTCCGCAGCAGAAAAGGCTTTCTTTCACTATAGTGCTTCTTTTTTGAAGTAGGAGATGAGGCAATCGTTGAGTTTGTTTGAAAGAATCTTAGTTGAACGGACAACCGCTCTAGGATAGGAAACGTCCTGCTGCTATCACATAAACTATGGCTGACTCAACTCCCACTCTAACCAGTCTTGAAATGCGTCCCTACCTGATCGATGGGGAGCTGCCATCGGGGCTGGTGGGTAAGGTGGGTATTTACGCCATTTTTGATCAGGCTGAAACTCTGCAATACGTGGGCTACTCTCGCGACGTCAGCGTCGGTTTAACCCAGCATTTAGTCCGCTGTCCACAGCAGTGTCATTGGTTTAAAGTGCATACGGTTACACGCCCCAGCCGCACCTTACTGGATGAGATTCGCACAGCCTGGATTGCGGAATATGGGATGGTGCCTCCTGGCAATGACGACCAGCAGCTGGCCTGGGAGAAGCCCATTGATGCTAAGGCGTTTATGACCGATGAAGAGCGGGATGCGATCTCAAATGCCGAACCCTCCCAGACTAACAAACTACTCAAACAGCTGGCTCGCCGCGTCGAAGCCGATGTCAAAGCCAAAGTCGCAGACCGGGGCGCTCAAATCGCCATCAAATTTAATCCCAAACTTAAAGAACAAGGATTACTTTCTTTGAAGTAGGTTATCAGCCTTAGCTTAGAAATCTTGGCCAAGTTCAGAAGTCGGAATTCAGAGTTCGGAATTGTAGAACGTTAGAACGGGAGAGCAGCTCCCTCTACGGTAGCAAGCAGCTTGAGTTAGGTTCACTGGTCACAGCCCAAATTGCCCAGTTTTCTTGACCCTCTATCAACTGACTACCTGGGATCTCGGGGTGCCAATCCTGGCGCGTGAGGATGTGGGTAGCGCCATATTTTGCGGCGATCGCAGCCAATTCCTCCCCCGTCCGCTGACTAAATCGCTGATCCAAAAATGCCTCCACATTGGCAGGCAGGTCCCCCAAAACATCCTCCATCCGCCCTTGCCAGGTAACCATGCCAGCATCCGTAAACGGAAATCCCTTAAAACTCACCACCACCGACCGTTCACTATAAAACCGAAACAGTCGCTCGGAGGGCGGTACCAGCACCAGGCTATTCGCTGGCTGACGGTCACGAAAATTCACCGCCAGGGTTTTCACCGGTTCATCCACTAAGGGAGCCAGCTTAATCGCCCGATGCACCGGACTGAGGCTGCGGTGAACCACCACACCACTGATGTGCAACACTACAAACATACTGGCTATAGCTGTCAGACTATAACCGGCTATACGCAAACGCTTGCCCCAACCAGGGAACTGATCGCTTAAAAACGGATAAGCAAATGCGAGAAACAACCCCAAATGATAGGAATAGGTCACCATCAACACAATCAGAAACAAACCATGACTCAGCCAGGGCAAGGCATTGGCTCGTTTGCTAACAATCTGCCAAAAACTATCAGGTCCCAGCTTAAGTAAGGTCAAACTAACAATAATTAGGGTGATCAGCCCCCCGGCGTTGTCGATTACCGGTGCAGCCATTAAACAAAGGGCCAAAGCGTGATTGCCTCGGTGATAATATTCGCTGGCGTATACCGCGGTCGCAGACAGCACCATCAACAACATAAATGGCGTAGCCCTGGCCAACTGCAGTTTCGCCACCGTCGCTATCGGGTATAGCTCCACCAGACCATAGCCAACGGCTAATAAGCAAAACCCTGTCAAGATAGTTAACGCCAGCGTGACTTTCTGATCACACTTGAGCTGTTGCGAACCATATATACAGACCAACCCCGCCGCCATAAAGTAGACAAACCGCCACCAAGCTTTCACTGAAAAAACAGAGAGAATAATATGGTGAGGATGGCGTACGTAACCATAGAGCCACACAAAGTCTCGGCCACTTAGCAAATCGCTCCCGGTATTTCCCAATAACATCATGGGGCTGTACACCAGGCCAGCTAAAACCAGTAGAACACCCCAAGCCCAAAACCCTTGCTGCCATCGATTTGTTCTGACCCCATGCACAATCAGCGCTGGGGTGAACAACAGTCCTGGCAACACCCCAATCAAAATTTGCAACAGACAGCTTAGGCCCAAAATCAGATAGCCACGAACCCAGCGCTGTTGCAAACAAAAGTAAATACCCCAAATGGCAATGCCCATAGCATAAACACTGGGCAAAGGAGACCGACGAAACAAATCGGTGTACCCTACGGTGCCATCGGCCACGGCTAACCCCAACAGTGCCAATACCGCCGCCGAAAGTTTGGACTGCCCTAGATGGAGACCGATCGCATAGAGACCAAGGCCAAAAGCTGTGAATGCGATCGCAAAATAAATAAAACATACCACCGGTAAACTCAACCCCAGCTTTACCGGCAGAGCCAATGCATAATAGTAGTAAGACCTGGGCGTAAACTGCACCATCTCTTGCACATAAAAATCCTGACCGTACAGAGTCGGATCGAGCAGAGCCATAACCGCAGGCATCTGGTTGAACACATTTTCCCGAGAGAATTCATAGCCATAGGCCACCAAACCACACAGCGCCATAGCCAACTGAGTCAACCAGGACGGCGTGTTCAATGTTTTTGCATGATGGGCCATGGTATTCAAATCTCTGAAGTCTAGCAACCAGCGTAAAACGCAGCGGGGATTCCAATAAAAAGGAGCTAACCATAGGTCAGCTCCTTACATCGGTATTAGAGATTAAAAGTTAAAAGCTAGAAAGTAATGCCAAAAGCATTTTCTAAGATCCGCTGCATAATCTGCATCCCAGTCACTGCCTGCCAACCAAACAGACCGACAATAATCAGATTGAGGCTAATGTGGGTTAGACGAGCTGTCTCATTACCGCGCTGCATAAAAGGAACCAGAGCAGCGGCTACAGCAATCAAACCAGTCATGCCTAAACCTGCTAGCAGATGGGGACCAAAAAACAACTTACCGTTATTGATATAGGTCACCGCCATGCCGCCAATGGTACCCAATACCATCAGGGCCAAAATGATGGCCCCCAGCTGATGATGCTTGATCGTAAATTTGCCCTTGATCAACGCCTTCTTTTCTTCGCCAGTGACATATCGAATCTTACGACTTTTACTACCCAGATACGCAGCATAGACAGTGAGGCCAAAGAGGACCCACATCATTAATGGATGGAAAAAATTCAAATAGGGCTTAATTACATCGATGGTCTCAGGGCTCATGGTGGGTAATCTTTTAACGCGTTACAAAACTTAGTATATTGCGCTAGCCCAACTTATGCTGCTGTATTTCAGCAATTTCCATCGATAAATCGCCTCTAAACCTTGGCAATAAGAGCCTGGCTAGTACTTTGGCTTAGGTCATTTCAGAACAGATTTGCCACAATTATTTCAAATAAACATTGTCCACATCCAGAACGGTCGTTTGACAGTAAGGGAAACTACAGGTTTCAACTTGGACATGGTTTAGAACTCCTGACAAAGATGTCGACCCCCTCGTTATTCCGATTCACTATGAAGCTTAAGAAACAGTTCGCTCTGCTCTTGGCTATTGGTTTTAGCATCACGCTGCTATTTGGCTCAGTTTTTGTACCAGGTCACGCGGTCGAGCGCCCCGACCATATTGTACAAACGGATAGTGATACCGATACATCAGATGTGCCCGCTGATGAAAGCGCCGATTCTACGGCAGAGGATAGGACAACCGAAAATTCTGAAACCTCAGAAGGCACCACATCAGACGATGCAGCTGAAGACGATGCAGCAGTAGAAAACACCACACCGGAATACGATGCTGAAGCTGCTGCACTGGAGCACGAAACCTGGTTCCAACGGGAGCTAATTATAGAAGCCGACAGACTTTACCTGGCGGGAGATGTTGCCGCTGCCGAAGAATACTACCGCCAGGCTAAAAACTTTGCCTGGCGAGACGATTCAGAGCTCCAGAACATCCCTGCTGAACCGTTTAGCGATCCAGAACAGCTTTCACCTGGCGGAGCCGTTTATTGGCGAGAGTCTACCCGTGGCATCGAAGCAGGCCGAGAATCTCAAACCTTAGTTCCCCTGGGCTTACTCACTGAGGAAATCCCCGCCTTTATCCCTGGACATTTACGCTACGCCGAACTGTTAGAAACCTACGAACGACCCGACGATGCGGAAATGGTGCTAGAGAAAGCACTCACCCTTTATCCCTATGACCCGGATTTGCTCAGCGCGCAGATCGAACTGATGATGACCCATGAAAAATGGATCGAGGCATCCATTGCGTCCCGTCAGTTTGCACTACTCAATACCGAGCATCCCGAAGCTGATCGCTACGCTGGCCTAGCTGATGAAAACCTGGATCGGTTTAAATCTGCCACCAATGCTGATATTCGGAATAATGCGATCGCAAATATCTTTACCGGAGCCGCTGGCTATCTGCTCACCGGAGGACTATATGGCCCATTTACAGCCCTCAACTCCAGCATAATTCTGCTTCAGGGAGAAAAGTCCCTAGGAGAGTCCGTCGCCAACTCCGCCCGTGAACAACTCCCCCTATCCGAAGACGAAGAAATCCTGTCCTATGTGCGCGACATCGGTAATAAGCTAGCCGCCGTCGCTGGCCGCGATGACTTTGACTACACCTTTGATGTCATCCTCGACCGAGAACTCAATGCCTTTGCCCTACCTGGGGGCAAAATCTTTGTTAATGCCGGGGCTATTCTCGACACCGATAGCGAAGCAGAACTGGCTGGACTATTGGGCCACGAAATCTCCCATGCAGTCCTATCCCATGGGTTTCAAATGGTTACCCGCGGCAACCTCACCGCTAGCCTTACCCAGTACCTACCCCTCCCAGGCTTAGTTACCAATGCCATTGTGTCTGGCTATTCTCGTCAGATGGAGCGACAGGCTGACATCGTTGGTACCCAAATTTTAGCCTCCAGCGGTTATGCGGCAGATGGGATGCACGGTCTGATGCTGGCCCTGGATGCTCGCTATGGCGATCGCCAGATGGTCCCCTGGCTCTCCTCTCACCCAGCGCCCCAAGAACGAGTAGATTACCTGCAAGCCATTGTCGAAAATGGTGGCTACAACCGCTATGCCTACGAAGGCGTTTTAGGCCATGAGGCCATCCAGAGCCGTGCTGATGCTGAACTCACAGCCTATGAAGCTGAAAATGGCCGCACAGATGAGACCGTCGCCGATGATGAAGAGATCGAAGAAGCGGTTGAAGAAGTAAAAAAAGAGCAGGAAGACGCCATAGAGAATCCTGACGTACCGTCAGACAATGCAGAAATATCTGATGACAATTGATTATTTGGGATCTGCTAAATGTTTTATCGGCGGTTGGCAGTGCTCACCCCGCACAATATTTCGAAATGTAACCTCTTCGTTACTTGCAGGCTGATCGAAAGCAATGACCTTGGTACACTAATATCCACGTAGCTTGCCAGTTTTCTATCGATTGCCTGGCTCCGTGACTTCGAGCAATCTGGTCACGTTCACTCAACAAATATTGTGATAGAGGACTCATGGTAGATTCCCTAAGGAAAGCTCAAGAGACTAACAAATTTGGTGCAAAAAGACCTGGGGTTAAGTCGCCTGCTAAGGACACCCTCCTCACCCCTCGTTTTTACACCACTGACTTTGACGAGATGGCCGCCATGGACATGTCCGTCAATGAAGACGAAGTGCGTGCCATCATCGAAGAGTTTCGTACTGACTACAACCGCCACCACTTCGTACGGACCGATGTGTTTGACCAGAGCTGGGAGCACATTGATGGCAAAACTCGAGAAATGTTTATTGAATTTCTAGAGCGTTCCTGTACAGCAGAATTTTCTGGCTTCCTGCTTTACAAAGAGCTAGGTCGTCGCCTTAAGGATAAAAATCCCCTTCTCGCCGAAGGCTTTGCTCTGATGTCCCGCGACGAAGCGCGTCATGCAGGGTTCTTAAACAAGGCAATGTCTGACTTCAACCTACAGTTGGACCTTGGCTTCTTAACTAAGAGCAAGAGCTACACATTTTTCAAGCCCAAGTTCATCTTTTATGCGACCTATTTGTCTGAGAAGATTGGCTACTGGCGCTATATCACCATTTTCCGTCATCTAGACTCCCATCCTGAAAATCGGATTTACCCCATTTTCCAGTTCTTTGAGAACTGGTGCCAGGATGAGAACCGCCACGGTGACTTCTTCTCCGCCATCATGAAGACTCAGCCTCAGTTCCTGAATGACTGGAAAGCTAAGCTCTGGTGCCGCTTCTTTTTGCTATCCGTATTTGCCACCATGTTCCTGAATGATATTCAGCGCAGTGGCTTCTACGCATCTTTAGGTCTAGATGCGCGCGAATACGATATTCACGTTATCAAGAAGACCAACGAATCAGCTGCGAAAGTATTCCCGATCATGCTGAATGTGGAGCATCCCGACTTCTTCAAGCATATGGATGTTGCATCCCAAGCCAGCTTGAAGGTTTCTGAGATTGGCCAAGCTGAGCAGCCGAAGCCCCTGAAGCTTCTACGTCAGCTACCCCATATTGCCACCATCGGAGTGAAGCTGATTCAGCTGTACTTCATGAAGCCCATCGACATGGCTGCAACCCGCGGCGTTGTTCGATAGAAACTTGGTTTATTTGAAAAAAGTTTAGAAAGAAACCGGGCTTTGTAAAACGTCCGGTTTCTTAGTATTTAAATCTCTTCTCGACTCCAGAGCGCTAGACCACCGCCTCTACCGCGAGCTGCAATGCCCTGCTCACTCACCCAAAAGTATTTGAAAAATGCCTGATCTTTCAAAGGCTGCTGATAAAAGTCTTGAGATGCTGTTTCAGACTTAATACGACCTTGATACAGGGTCAGCGTCCCTACAAATATCTGGAACTGCGTAAAATCAAACGCTAGACAGCGGGCCTTGGGCCAAAATCTAACCGGTCCTGTCAATGTGAACTGCATTGCTCCCAAAGCAACAGAATTTTGCACAGAGCCTTGCTCATCATTGAAAGACTCATATACCAGCTGAATCTTGAGTAACTTAGGTAAATAGCGCCCTGCCCCTAAGGCCACACCAGCTTTCTGGCGAGTTTTTTTAGTACCTGTGATGAAGCTCAACCTCCAGATGCCTACTAGGTCAGACAGGGTGTAGGAGGACTGGGTACTTTTTTCAGTTGCCTGTAAAGCAGCGACCAAATCTTGGGGCTTCGGACGTTCAGTATCACCGGTTTGCTGAGTTTTAACAGCTTTATCTAAAACGGCTGCGCTGTCATTCATGGCGTTTCACATTAGAAACTGGGCCTTGAGGCCAACGTCATCATAGGAGACGACTGGATTGTTTGTAAAAAGCCCAGTTTCTATAGAGGATCTAAAAAATGGTTAAATCCCAGTCGGCATCGGTTAGGCCGTCAGTGCCCACCATTTGTACGCGAAGATCGAGGTAGCGATCGCAATACACCTTGCACTGCTTGTAGCGAGGATTAGGACTCCCAAAAATTGCATCTTGCTCAGCATAGCCCTTGAGCAAATCAATACGTTCTGCCTCCGAAAGAGTCTTTAGATCATCAGTTGATGTGGATACAGTCATAGCTTATGCGCAGAAAGAATCTTTTCCAGGCTAAAGCTAACTTTTCAGACTATAGAGGAGTCTCCCAAAAAGTTTAATCTCCTCACAAGAAAAACCATTGATCCCCATCATTCCATCTCAAAGCCGTTTACATCCCTACAAATTTCTCAGCTAACTTTCACACACCGCTGCTAAGCTGAAGCGACTTTTGAATTTCCGTCTGCAATGACCCGCTATCGCCTGGAACGCATCCATCTCGAAGTAACCAATGTTTGCAACTTTAAATGTGACTTTTGCCCAGACGCCATTATGAAGCGCAAGCGGGGCCATATGGATTTACCGCTCCTCGAAAAAGCCCTGGATGAAATAGCTGAGCACAATTTAGCCAAGATCGTTGCCTTTCATCTCATGGGTGAACCCCTTATCTATCCCCACATCTTCGAGGCCATCAACATGGCGATAGAACGAGGGCTCAATCTACATCTCACCACTAACGGCAGCACCTTTCATATCCGCCCACACCATCGTCAAAAGCTAATTCAATCAGGGATTCCCAAAGTCACTATTTCTTTGCAAACCCCCGACCCAGTCACATTCATCATTCGTGGAGCCCCACCTAAACTCAAACCCGAACAATACTTTGATGGCATCACTCAGTATGTCAGGGACAATTTAGCTAACACTCAGTCCCACACCCGTGTCCATCTGAAATTTTTAGACACTACCCCCCATCCGTTTTTAGTCCCCCATAAACAGATGCATGTGGTAGAAGGAAAAGCCCAGATGCAGCAAGAACTAACAGCCTGGGCGGATCGGCTGCTAGACGGCTGCAGCCAACGCCCCAGTGATGACGATCTGCGACAACGGATCGCTCGTCATAAACCTGGCCGCTGGCAGGTGGTTGAACTTACCCCCAAACTAGCCCTGGAAACATTTCCCCTCGACAGCTGGGGGAATGTTGAAAGTAGTCAGGTGATTCCTGCTAAGTTTGGCTATTGCAATGGCACCTCTGACCAAGCAGGCATTCTATACAATGGTACAGTTGTTCCCTGCTGCAAAGACTACGATGGACAGATTCCCCTTGGCAATCTCAACCACCACTCATTAACAGATATCCTGGACAGTCATCAGCCTGCCTGCGGTATGCGTCAAGGCTTTAATCAATTGCAAGTCACTAACCCCATCTGCCAGCGCTGCATGGGCGCTGACACCACCTCAAAGGCATTATTAAGACAGGTTGGATCAGTCGCTTACTTCAAAGTTTACAACCCCATCATGAAACGCCTGCAGCCAGGCTGGGGAGAAGTATAATCACCCGACTCACTATGCCTCCCCCTGGCCAACATGACTCTGCTCATAGAAGCATGCCCTAAAATTCTTTTCAGAAGGGGAAACTACCTGATGGTTCCATCCAGTTGAAAATCTATGGAAACTCGATAACAAAGGTACAATGGGGTGTTGACGTTACGGCTTAGGTACCATGGTAAGACGACTTATACAGCGTTTTGTACACTGGCTGAGACAATTACTAACGAGCACCCATGGCGTCAAAAAATCCCCTCAGCCTGTAAAGCCCAGTCGTCAGTTACCTCCTCCTGTCAAACCTCAAACAGTGAGATCTTCACAGTCACTGTCTGCCAGGCAGCCACAGTCTTTATCTCAGCCTTTCAGTAACGACACGCCTGAGCACCAACCACCGAGAGCTCCCCTCAATCCAGCATCTCCCAGGGCCGTCAATCCTTCACGCTTTAAAGTCTTAATCAGTGATTATGAGTATTCTCCTAGCACAGCCGTTCAGGATTTAAGCCATCAGCTCTCTAACCCTGAAACATCAAAGGTTACACCTCATCAGCAACAATCAAAAACAACTCTCCCTGTATCCTTTCAAGACAAGGCGAGTCCCACCCAAAATATTCACAAAGCTGACGTTCAAAAACCATCTGATCAATCTATAACACTACCGCTCCAGCAAAAGAGTATTTCCTATCCAACAACTAACAACACAAACCAACAGTCTCCTAATATAATCGTTAGCCCTGAACAATCAGCAGTCAAAGAGAGAACTCTATCCTATGTTCCCTCAGAGCTATCAAAAACGCCAACCACGCCCACAACAGCAGATAATTCAATTACCAAACAAGGTATAGTCAAGCTGCTATTTAAGCTCAAAAAAAATAACCATCACGGCTACATTGCACCAGAAGATGGTTCAAAAGATATTATTTTCCACAAGAAATTTATTGGCGATACCGTGTTTAGTCAATTAGAACGAGGCATGAAAGTTGAAGTCACCGCCCACATTACCGAAGGTAAAGCCTATGCAGATGTGGTTCGCATTCTTTAGCAGCGTTAATTTTCATAGCATTGGCACTTTTATCATGAAACCATAACACTTTAAATTGTTAGTTCGATTTTTTTGAACTTAGAATTTTGAATAGTTGTTTTTTAAACTTAAGATGGTTGCCATTGCAATAGTTTATTTCTCAGGCCAAGGACATACCCACCTGATGGCTGAGTCTGTGGCCAAGGGTGTTGAAACCGCTGGTGGCACTCCCCACCTACTTAGAATCACTGGAGAACAAATCGTCAATGGTCGCTGGAACGACGAGGCTATCCTGGCAACCCTGAGTGCCTCCGACGGCATTATTTTTGGGTCACCCACATATATGGGGGGAGTCGCAGGTCAGTTTAAGTGTTTTATCGATGCCGCCAGCGCCACCTGGTTTCAACAAGGCTGGAAAGACAAAATTGCAGGGGGATTTACTCACTCTGGTAGTCTCAGCGGAGATAAGCAGGGAACATTGATATATATGGCCATCAACGCCGCTCAGCACAGCATGATTTGGGTGGGTAGTTCAGACATGCCTACTCCTGCCACCGGTGTTAACCGGCTAGGGTCCTTTATGGGGGTGATGGGACAAAGCGATCTGGATATGAGTGGAGCCCCTGCTAAAGTAGACCCCGGTGATTTAGAGTCTGCCAATCTCTACGGACAGCGGTTAGTGGCTGTAGCCAAAAAAGTAGCGGCTTAGCAAGCCCCATATCATCCAAGGGCGTCTGACTTTTCCTCGAACGGCCATCTCGTATTACCGTAGAGGGTGGCATATTCTGTGTCCATTATGAAAACACATCCAAACTGAGCCTGAATTTTTTCTACAGAAAACCATCAGTCCTGGATGTGGCAGAGGTTAACAAGGAGCCCTTAGGATGATTCAAGCTGTACGCACTTCAGTCGATTGGAATCTGCTTGCTGAGCAATCCCTGACTGGCCAACCCATTGACCAGCAGGACGCCCTCAGAGTATTGCAGGCCGATGACACTGAGCTTCTGTCACAGCTCGCGGCTGCCTACCGTGTCCGCCATCACTACTGGGGTAATCGCGTTCGGCTCCACTTTTTACTCAACGCCCAGAGTGGCCTCTGCCCAGAGGATTGTCACTACTGCTCACAATCTAAAATTTCATCGGCAGAAATTCAAAAATATCCGTTGATGGCCAAAGACCGGATTCTAGCAGCGGCTGACAGAGCGCATCAGCTCAAAGCAGGTACGTTTTGTATGGCGATATCAGGACGCACCCCATCTCCAACGACACTGGAGCAAATCTTAGAGGCGGTTCGCGCGGTCAAAGCTCACTATCCAATGCGGGTATGCACCACCTTAGGGTTGCTCAATGAAGATCAGGCTCGTCAACTCAAAGCCGCAGGCGTTGATCGGATTAACCATAATCTCAATACAGCTGAGGCCCACCATGATGATATTTGTACCACCCATGAATATCAGGACCGATTGGCAACGGTCCAAGCCGTCCAAGCCGCTGGACTGACCACCTGCTCAGGGGGCATTTTGGGCATGGGCGAGTCTGACGCCGATATCGTTAACCTGGCACGATCGTTGCGGGAGCTAAATGTGACTAGCGTGCCGGTGAACTTTTTGATTCCCATTGAAGGCACTCCGTTTGCTGGCCGCAGCGAGCTGACACCCCAGCGTTGCCTCAGAATTCTATGCTTGTTTCGCTTTTTACTTCCATCTCAAGAAATTCGTATTGCGGGGGGGCGAGAAGTTCATTTGAGAACGCAACAGCCCCTTGCTCTATATGCTGCCAATTCAATTTTTGTCGGGGACTATCTCACTACTGCCGGACAGAGTGCTGCGCAAGACTATGCCATGGTGCGAGATGCTGGCTTCACATTAGAAGCACCCGATGGGAGTTCCCTCGCTGATAGCCACAGATAACGACGTTTAACCAGAGACCGTCGTTATCCACATCCAGTCAATCAGTAAAAAATACTGGAGGACGGACTTTGAGTAACAATGTCCTCACCTCACTCCTGTTCAACCGGAGTTGATGAAAATCAGTCACCATGATTAGAATAATGTATCCGAGATAACATTAAAGGTGTTTGTGGGCTGTTGCTAGACTCACTGACATTTGGGTAGTTGTACGGGCACTTCAAAGTGATACGTACAATCGCTAGAGCTCACTTTTTGGAAGACTTCTATTGCTGCTGTAAACCTTAGTTAAAGGATTAGAAAACCCTACCCAAAAAGTGTTGCCTGAGAGTGTAGGAAAGGCATACTAAAGCAACATCTGTTTTAGATAGTTGTGTGATCGCACTATCATTAAGTTATATACCCATCCCAACGCTAGACCCATTCACATCCCCTTGACATCAAACTCACACCTGTTATGACCCGTCGTATTTTTATTGGTGATATTCATGGCCATTATGACGGTTTAATGAGGCTGCTCGAAGCAGTCAATCCAGACCTCCAAGACAACATTTACTTTGTGGGCGACTTGATAGACCGTGGCCCACAAAGTCGGCAGGTAGTTGAGTATGTACGCCAAAACGGCCATCAGTGTGTGATGGGCAACCATGAGCAGCTGTTGCTAGAAGCTTTTCCCAATGGCGAAGCCCATATGCCCGCCTTTCAAGGGTGGCTTTATAGCGGTGGTCAATCGACACTGTCCAGCTATAACAGCGTCGATGAACTATTTGACCATCTAAATTGGATCCAGCAGCTACCCTTTTATCTTGATTTAGATGATATCTGGCTGGTACACGCAGGTTTAAACCCACAGCGTACCCTGACTGAGCAAACAAGCCATGAATATTGCTGGATTCGAGATAGCTTTCACAGCTATAAAAAGCCCTACTTTGCGGACAAATTAATTATCACCGGCCATACGATTACCTTTACATTGCCCGGCATTGAGCCTGGAGATATTGCCAAAGGACCTGGCTGGCTAGATATCGATACCGGTGCCTATCACCCTAAAAGTGGTTGGTTAACGGCCCTGGATGTGGACAGCAACATGGTTTATCAGTTCAATGTTTTCCACAACATGTTGCGCGTGCGGTCCATGAAAGATGCAGAAGCATTAGTAGTCCAGAACAAAATTAAGCAGCGCACCAGCCAGTTAGTTAATTCCTAAATCACAACCAGCTAAGCATCTAAACACGTCGCCGCTCTTCTGCTAAAAAGTTAGAGCTAATGCTCCAGCAAATTAAGCTAACGACTCAGCAGAGGGTTTTTCGATATTTTGAAAAATACGGGAGAGGTTATCGCGCCGAATTGGTTTGCTCACATAGTCATTCATACCAACCTTGAGACAGCGATCTCGATCTTCAGAGCTGGCATTAGCCGTCATGGCAATAATCCAGGGTTGAGGGATCTTCTGCCCCAGCTGACGGATGCGGCGGGTTGCTTCTACACCACTCATTTGAGGCATCCGCATATCCATTAAGACCACATCGTATGCCCCCTCTTCTACAGCTGCGATCGCCGCACATCCATTAGCAACGGTATCAGCCTGATGTCCCAGTAGCTGCAACATATGCTGAGCTACTCGCTGATTCACAGGGTTATCATCAGCAATGAGTACCCTTAAATTGCTTACTCCGACTTCAGTCCCAGACTCTGCAAGATGTGGCAGCTCAACATTCGCAGCAACGTTAGTACTGACAGACATATCAGTCACATGATCAGCGACCAGCGTAGGTCTGGCCATAGGATGAATAGTCATTAACGCCCGATATAGAGCAGCCTGTTTAATAGGTTTCCATACAACAGCTATATCCGGCCTCCCATCTTGATTCAGATTTTCTTTGAGACCTGCCAGCAAAATCACCGGCAATGTTGGCCTATCCATAGCCTGCCGTAAGGACTCAACAGCGCTCATACTGTCAATTTTTGTAATTGCAGCGTCTAAAATGACCCCATCAAACTGCTGACCTTGCTGTATGAGTAATAACGCCTCAGCAACGCTACGGGTAAAAACAGGTTCGATCTCCAATGTCGATAACTGCCAGCCCAGACCCGTTCGACGAGTACTATTCTTATCAATCACCAATATTCGTTGATTTATCCAAAAACTGAGCGCGTCAGGTCGTTCTGGAGGCGTCACAACAGGTTCTACCTGGACACGGATCGTAAAGAAAAACGTACTCCCTTGATTGAGTTCACTTTCAACCCATAATCGTCCTCCCATGGTCTCAGCCAGACGCTTACTGATGGTCAGACCTAACCCTGTCCCCCCATACTTACGTGTCGTTGAACTACTGGCTTGACGAAAGGGTTCAAAAATCTGAGACAGACGATCCTCAGGAATCCCAATACCGGTGTCCCGCACTGCAAAAAGCAATAATATTGACTCCTCAGCAGGATGTTTCCAACGGGTGACTGGGGCTCCTAAATCATCACTAGAAGCAGGTTGTACAATTAAAGCAACTTCCCCTTCGTCGGTAAACTTGACTGCATTACTCAGAAGATTGAGCAAAATTTGCCGTAACCGGATTGGATCGCTAATAATGACCGGCGGCGTTTGAGGATCCATCATATAAACTAGATCCAAAGGCTTATGGGCCGCACGGGTAGCAACAATATCTAAACTCTCTTCAACAGAGTTACGAAGATTAACAGGATGCTCCTCTAGCACCAACCGACCTGCTTCAATTTTAGAAAAATCAAGCACATCATTAATCAGTGCTAGCAGCGCCTGACTACTATTTTGAATAGTCTCACTAAATTCTCGTTGTCGAGGATCCAGATGGGTCTCTTGCATCATTTCAGAGACACCAATAATGGCATTTAGAGGAGTCCGTAACTCATGGCTCATCGTGCCAAGAAATTCATTACGGGCTTGAAGAATTGCACTACTGCGTAGCCGATCGGTAAAGACCATCAATCCTTCTGTCAGGCTAAACAGAATAATGGGGGTCGCTACTGGTAAAACAATATTTTGATACCGAGCCCCAAAAGCTAACAGCACCCATAGGATGATGCAACCTGCCCAAAGTGCTACTTGTCCTAAAAACGAACGTCCTTTAAGCCCCCAGCTCACCAAGGGGCCAGCGATTAGTATTCCCAGGATTATCCACCGCTGAGGTAGTACCCTTAGCCAGTTTTGCTCCAGCAAATTATGCATCACCACAGCATGGGAATACACCCCCCATACAGGAGCATTTTTGTTAAAGGGAGTTCTTAGTTGCTGATCTTGAGCAGTTGCAGTGGAGCCAACAAAAACAACTTTATCCTTAAGTTGTTCGACAGGAACATTTCCGTTGAGAATATCGATAAAACTGGCATAGGCAACATTATTGATATCGCCTGGCCAGTTAATGTTCATCAACTGGCCAGGCGGCAGATTAATTAAATCAATTGTCAAACTATAGGCCTTTGCCGTTGCCGAGGCTAACGAGTCATTGTGGGAAGTGTAGAGAATATGCCGACGAGTGATGCCATCAATATCAGGTTCCTGATTAATATGGCCACTCGCCACCGAGCTATCTAACAAAATTTGAGAAGGTTTGAGAAAACGGCCCCCTACACTGGTGGCCCCAGCCAGTACAACAGCATTGTTTTGATAGGCTAACATTGCCTGAGAAAGTGCTTCATCCTCAGGACTGTCATCGGTCATTAAGATATCTAAGGCAACAATACGAGTCTCTGCTTCCGATAAAACTTCTAGCAGATCAGCATAGTACTGACGCGATAACGGCATTAGACCTAACTCATCCAAGGTTGAGTCATCAATACCAATCACCATTAGCTGATCATTCCAGGGTTGTTCTCCACGCCAGCGTGTCAATGAGTCAGCCGACAGGTTCTCAAGATGCTTAAATGCTCCCAGAGAAGACAACCCAACAACAATTCCGCTCACCAGTAATCCTGGCAGCAGAGGTTCACAACGGTATAAAAATTTGCGCCAGTTAGCGAACAACCACATCATAAATCTGCGTTTTGCCCAGAGGCGTAGTAACTATTATCTCAATGCTTCTACTATCTATAGGCATTGGGAGTTCCAATGAAAAGGTGCCCACCTGCTGATCGTCTTCATCAGCCTGAACTTCTTGGGTCTCACCTTCAACAAGTAACGAGTTGACTACAAACGTAGTGCCTTCTAAAAATACAATCTCTTCTCCATCACGACGCAGAGTATCCAAACGTCGAATATTTAAATTTGGATCTTCTGTAAGCGGCATGGGCTTAGTGGGGGGCTCTCCTGGGATCGTATAGTTTTGAAACCCGCCGGGCACTAGGACTGATTCACCCTGGGCAGAAGACGCTACACCACCCTCTTCAACCACTAACGAAGAACGACCACTGGGCTGCACTGAAATACCAAAGTCCGTTCCCCGAACACCATTAACACCAGCAGGAGTGCGAATCTCAAGGCTTGACTCTGGATTAGTAAATGGTCGGACAAAGACCCTGGCCTGACCTCGAGGAACATCCAGTTCAGTTATCTTTCCTCCACTTAGAGTAGTCTCTAGCCGTGTAATGGTCAGCGTTGTATTCTCAGACAGTCCGACAAAACCAATTTCCGTATCAACAGCAAGACGAGCCAATGAGCCACTCCCTGTTCGCAGGCCATCGCCTACTGATCCCAATCGATTACCCACCTGAGCTTGTTGCCATCGGCCATTCAGGAGAGCATCAACGCTACCACTAGCATTGCGGAGTTCTAACCACCGATTGATCCGCACTGTGAGAGGACGAGCACTACCGGTCTCAGAGACAAGCCCCACAGCTATCACAGATAGGCTCGCCACCAATGCCAAGCGTACTGGGCGGAAAAAACGAGACCGTATGTTGTGATTTAGGCTAGTCATCTTTCAAGGCCCTTCAATACAGACTACACAAAGATTACTGATATAAGCATGGCACGCCTTTCACTCAACAACCTTTTGGGTCATTACTATGGCCTGAGGATTCAGGCCATGTGGCCGAAACGCTTTACTAACAAGGGGTAGGAAGTTCCTACACTTGGCCTAGAGTTCTCAGTAATAACAACTATCGACCCAACCGGTTATGGTGAATCACTCGCACATTGACATCCAGCGATTGGTCAAGGTGCTCGGCTAAGTCTCTGGCGTCACGATAATTATCAAACGATGCGATTTGAATATAGCTACCCAATCTAGAAGAGGTTAAAAATGCATCTGGAATACAGGCGCGAATAGCAGGGAAATGAGCCTGAAGATTATGGGTTAAAAGAACAACATAAGGACGATCTTCAAATTGTCCGATGACGATTCTGTCACTTTCCCCTTCTAAGGTGTTTAAGTCCTGCGGAGATGTTAAGAAATCACACCCTTCTGACTGAGCTGAAACAGACACAGTCGGCAATAGGAAAGTACCCACCATAACAAGGCACCAAACGAAATATCGCGCACCATTCAAACTTGTACTACGGAGATTAGGAGGCATCTGGATCATATTCAAGACCTCACTGATCATAGCTTTAGGAGCAAAAATTCGTCGAATGGTTTATCTGTGCTGATGGGGTGATGACAGGCTACCCCTGTTTAGACTTTTCATTATTTTTTGCCGAAATTTTACCCGTAGGACGACGACTAAACAAATGGGCGTCTGTCAGGCTATGGCTCGTCATCGCAGCCCCTGTCACCAAACGAGGCCGTAAACGCACCTTGGTGGCTACTGAAGGTAAAGGGGAAGTGGCGACGACAGGCGACGGTGGATTAGCTTTTGCCACTGGCGTCACTGTATTCATACCAGTGTTTACATTGGTCGCAAAAATTAAAACCGACATCCCTAACGTCAGGCCCTGCATAAAACTGCTCGGCCAAAAACGCCGAATCAAGCCTGAAAACAAAATCTTACTAGCAACCAATGGCTCCATAAACTTTAAGGTATGCAACATAGATGTCCTAGAGAGCCATCGCCTCTCAATGGAGCGTTCCCTAAAGAATATTACAAAAGTCAAGGTTTTGAATTATATATTTATATCAGTCGACTCAAAGTTTACTGCGATCGCTCAATATCGAATCCTCGGATCAACGTAGGCATTAAGAATATCGATAGCGATACTAACCAGAGCAACAATAGTGCCAAAAAAGGTCATCAGCCCCTGTACAACCTCATAGTCACGTTGTGAGATTGCTTCAAAAAATCGATTAGCTAGACCCGGCCAGGAAAATGTGACCTCCGTCAGGACAGTTCCCCCTAGCAAGGACGCAAAGGTAAGCCCCAGGATAGTAATTACTGGAATCAATGCATTCTTGAGGGCGTGAACAGTGATGATACGAAATTCAGGAATCCCTCGGGCACGGGCGGCTTCGACGTAATCAGCTCGCAGGGTTTGTTTAAGGTTGACGCGCACCATACGTTCAAAGACGCCGCTAATCAGGATGCCTAAGGTGAGACTGGGTAACGCGAGATGATAAAGAGCCATACCAAATTGAGATAGGTTGCCGTGGAGTAAGCTATCCAGCAAATAGAGCCCGGTGGGACCATCCGGCGGTGTTTGGATCAGAGGAAAACGAGTGCCAATGGGAAACCACCGTAGCTGCACAGCAAATACCAGCTGCAAAATCATGCCAAACCAGTACATGGGTGTGGCATAGGTAAGAATGCCAAACAGCCGTCCGCCAGCATCAATGGGGGTATTGGGGCGAGAGGCCGCAATAGAGCCGACGGTAATACCGACAACAGCGGCGACGGTCAAACCACAGAGGGTAAGTTCAACCGTCGCGGGAAAGTGGTCACCAATAATTTGCCAGACAGTTTGTCCCTGGCTAGCAATAGAGCTACCGAGATCAAATCGGAGCAGATGCCCCAGATAATCCAGGTATTGCAAAAAGAGGGGCTTGTCAAGACCCAGCTGAGATCGCAACGCCTCCTTTGCCTCAATCGGTGCCCGTGGTCCCAGTAGTGCATCCACCGGATCTCCTGGCGTTGCCCGCATCAGCAAAAACACCACCGTCGTGATCGTCCAGATCATCAATGGTGCCAACATAAGCCGGGACAGCACGTAATAGCGCAGCGCATTAGCCCGAGATGACATTAGTTTCCCCCTTCATGTACACCAACAATTCCGTTAGGGGCATTGCATGCAATGCCCCTAACGGAATTGACCCAATCGTTTATTTACCGATTTGCCATAGCAAAAATTGCTGATTGGGCTCAATGGCAACACCCCCAACACCAGCAGCCGAGAAAACATAGTCCTTGTTTTGCCAAAGAGGTATGTAGGGCACATCCTCTACCATCACCTGCTGTAGGTCTTTAAATAATCCATCGCGCACGGACTCATCTAGCTCAGCACTTTGCTTAGCTAACAGGTCGTTGGTCTTGGGACTGTAGTAGAACGATCCATTTCCCTGAGTTGCCCCCTTTGCACAAAGGGTTTCAGTCGAGCCTTCGGTACAGCTTAAAAAGGGCTGTACAAAGTTGTCCGGATCAAAATAGTCGGGGTACCAGTTAGCAAGAACACTGGGATAAATACCGTTTTCTACATTTTCCCAAAGCGTTGCTGATTCAGCAGTGCTGACGTTAACCGTTACCAGACCAGTCAAATTAGACTCGATGGCTTCTTTTAGGGTGTTGGCTACGACACTCCGGGTAGTCGAAGACGTGGGATACCAAATCTCAAACTCAAGGGGATTGGCTTCGGTAATACCTGCATCCTTCAGAAATTTCCTAGCTTTTTCATAGTCGCCATCCCCATAGGCAGTCTCAAACACCGGTTCATGCACATCAAAGCTCTTGGGAATCAGACTATATAGCGGCTCTGCCTGCCCCTGGAACGCCCGGTCATTGATCAAGTTTCGATCAATCATCGCCGCCACCGCTTTCCGAACATTTAAGTCATCAAAGGGTGCAATCTTTTGATTGAGGGACATGTAGTTGACAACGGTGGAACCCGCCTCGATCACATTCCAGCCACCGTTACCGGCCTCCCGCTCTAGAGCTGAGATTTGGTCAGGATCCAGAGTCTGATAAGCCACATCAAGCCCCCCCGAACGGAAGGTGTTGTAAAGGTTAGCCGGACTGGTAAAAATCTGAATGTCGATGCCTTCGTTGGCAGGTGCGTCTCCCCAGTAGTCAGGATTAGCGTCCAGTTTAATCACATCGCTAGTAATGGATGCCAGTTGATAAGGTCCCGTACCAATAAATTCTTCGGGTTTGAACTCGGCATCACCGATGGTGTAAGTCTCCGGCGGTACAGGTGTCACCCCCCAAAATGTGAGCAACGGTGTAAAGGCGGCAAAGGGCTGTTTGAGGGTAATAGTCAGTTCATAATCACCGGTGGCTTCTACAGAGACAATTTTTTCCGATAGCAAGAAGGCAGGACGTCCGCCATTATCCATAAAGCGCTGGATGGAAAATGCCATGACTTCAGCATTAAAATCTGAACCATCATGGAGTTTGACGCCCTCGCGCAGAGGAATTGTGTAAGTGAGACCATCCTCACTAATGGTGGGCATATCTATCGCCAGCTGTGGCTCCAGGGTAGTTGTCCCCGGTGCATAGGTATAAAGCCGATCCCCCAAGTTGTAGAGCAAAATACCGGGGAAGATTTCGTAGGCATCGGCGGGGTCAAGGGTCCGTGCAGTGAGGGTAGTCCCCATCGATACACGACCGTTGGTAGCAGCCGGTCCCTGATCGCCACCGCCGCCACAGGCAACAGCTAACACCAGGCACAAGCTAAAAAGACCAAAGTAATAACCCAGCGAGCGCAGTGGTCTAAGCCCAAAACGCCTACCTAAGAACTGAACCGACATAGAGGATCTCCGATACGCTAGCAAACCGCAGCAGCTGGCTGACTCCTAAGACAGCATCAGGAGCACAGGCAGCCCATGGGTGCTATTTGTACCATTCTCAGAGGTTCCAAGCAATTCACCAGCCCCTAACAGCCACCTGTACTTGCTAAATCGTGGAGGTCCTATAAAATGAACAACAAACAAGCTGATTCCAGTAAGACACACTGCATTTATCCTGATTTTGGTCTGTAATATCTGAGCCACTTTAGATAAAACTGACTTGATGACTGATAACGTTTAGGACACACAGGCTTTCATCGTTAGTAGCACGGCTTTACTTAATCAGGGCCAATTTTATGCAAACCATTAGTAAATCAAGCTTTCAGCCTTCTGGTAGGGTTTATCTTTTACTGGCGATCGCAATCTTTGGCGCTGCCAATGCTGTTACTCGAAAACTGACAGATCTCGGGGAGCTCAATCTGATCGATGGCCGTAACCCCATCTCCTTTTGCAATGTACTGTTTGTCGGTAATTTATGCGCCCTGATCCTATTAGCCATCACCTATGCACGGGAATGGCGTAGACCAGTACTACAACAACTTAAATGGCAAGACTGGCTGTCAATGACAGTAGTTGCGATTCTAGGGGCAGCAATTGTTCCTACGCTGATTTTTACTGCGTTAGCCATTACCCCTGTCAACAACGTAATTTTAATTAGCCAAATCGATACGCCTCTAGTACTAGCATTATCAGTATGGATTTTAGGGGACCGCGTCAATAAATGGGTCATCGCTGGTGCAGGCCTGTCTTTTATAGGTGTAGCGCTAACCGTTTTGATTCAGCCACCGGGCACCGAGATGGTCTCCATGACAGCGGGAATGGCCATTGGTCGCGGCGCAATCTTCACATTAATTGCTGCAGTGATTAAGGCTATTGCTAATCTCGCGAGTAAAATCAGTCTACGAGATATTCCCCTCGGCATTTTT
>JBCCJR010000016.1:0-30047 GCA_039045805.1 Cyanobacteria bacterium P01_C01_bin.118 | reverse complement strand
TGCAAAGCCTGATGTAATGGACGCAGGTAAATATGAATAAACCAGAGGCTAACCCCCAGACCTGCCCACATTACGAAATAAAGACCTGAAATCAACCACAGCAGTCCCGTAGTTGATCCACCCAACAGTAAAAGCGTTACTGCCAGAGCAAAGCTAAAAGCAGCGACGCTGAGACCAAGCCGATAAATGACCACCTCACGTCGGTCTTCCGGCGTAATTACAAAAGCCCCAAACTGACCTTCGTAGCTTTCGATATTGCTTGTTTCTGACGGTGCTGTTACCACGATGACCTCCTGGATTAGACCGATACAACCACGTTTCGATAGGGCTCTATTCCTTTATCGATGATGGTAACTCAATCGTAAAACACGTTTGGTCATCTCCACTGGTCACATTAATAACTCCGTCAATATGTTGCACCAGCTTCTGAACCAAGGCTAACCCCAAACCTGTCCCCCCTTGTTTCCATGGGTCTGAGCTGGGTACTCGGTAGAACTTGTCAAAAATACGGGGCAGTTCATCTTGAGGTATTTCCACCCCCGTATTTACCAGGTCAAATCTTAGCCTGCCCTCGACAGCTACGACAGACAGAGTAATTTGACCACCCGGTGGCGTATATTTACAAGCATTATTTAATAGCTCGGCCCAAATCCGGTCCAAACTGGACAGATCGGACTGTAATGTGGGCAGCTCCTCTGCAATCATGACGGTCAGCTTTTGCTGACGACTGTTGGCTCGCTCCTGAAAACTATTCACCAGGGCTGGTAACCAGTCTGGTAACTGAATTATTTGCACGGCTAAATCGTGGTTTCCCACATCCAGACGCTGTAAGTCCAGTAAGTCGTTGATCAAACTGATTTCCCGTTCACATTCTTCTTTGAGAATGCGATAGTAACGAGCGATGCGTCCTTGCTCTACACCAGGTTTGGTTAGTTCATCTTCCAGTCCTAATTCCTGTGTAAGGGTTACCCCCAATAGCTGCAGAGCCACTCGCATACTGGTGACTGGCGTGCGTAGTTCATGGGAAACCGTACTCAAGAAATCATCTTTTAGATTATTCACCTGTTCTAGTTCGCGCACCTGGGTTTGTGATTCTTGATAAAGGCGGGCCTGACGAATGGCAATGGCGCATTGATTGGCCACCTGCTGTACTAGTCGAATTTCATATTCGCTAAAGCCATGGTCTTTATCGTTAATCAGCCATAAATCTCCAAGTACGCCACGATCATCAAAAATGGAGCAAGCTAACATCGACACCAACCCCCGGACCGGATTGGGGGCGATGGAACAAAACTGAAAATACTGACCTTCTAGGAGCTGATGATAAACCTCGGGAAAGGCCTCCATCTGGGATACTCGCCCCCGATCAGAGGGCAGGGTGGTGTACTCGTAATAAATAGTGGATGTGCCCTGCTCCAGGTCATATAGAGAGGTATTGGAACCTCGAACATTTAGGGCCTCTGTTAGCTCCTGCACAGCCGTTTGTAGGATTTGCTTTTCATCCAAACTATCCCGTACCCGGTCCGTAATCCGTTTAAGGGTAGCTTCAAATTCTGTGAGCTGGTCCAGGGCACTGTTGCGTTCATCTAATTTTTTACGCAGTTCGCCGTTGGTCTTACGAATCTGAGCGAGTTCGCTGACATCCTGTAGTGTGTTGATTAAAAGTGGGCCTTGCTCAGTTTGATAGAGGGCGCGGCCACACCAAACTTGGCGCAGACCCTGACGAGTGCGAATCGTGATAGGTTGTTGCTCGGTAACGGTGCCTGTACTTAAAAAGTGGTCATCTTGAGATTGCAATAAATCTGTATCAATCACTGCTACGACTTCATGGTCCAGGCAACCAACTAGTTCATCCAGGCCTGCTGCCAGCAACTGGCAGCAGGCTTTATTGGCAAATATCCATCGATGCTGTCGATCCTTGACATAGATAGGAGACGCCACTGCGTTAAGCGAGTTGGCCATGTTCTCCCCGATCACTGCTTGGGTATCGATATCTGGCGCGACAGATAAACTCATGGGCAAGCCAACAGATAATTGCTTCCTTAACTATGCCCTGGATTCTTTAAAAAACGGGCGGCCATGTATCTTGGAGCGCTATCGAATTTATTTAAATCAGTAAATATACGCAAAAGATATTTGATGAAATGAACTCTGGCCACACGCCTGTAAAATTCAAGAGTTTATTTCTGTTAACCCCATGGATCTTGCTGCTAGTGATTGTTTGCTCTATCCCAGTATCGATCGCCAAAGATTAACCTACGCTCCTCTAAAACTAGGTGTACTGGCCTCAGGCAGCGGTAGTAACTTTGAAGCGATCATGGGGGCCATCAAGCGTTTAGAACTTCAGGCTCAGGTCAATGTGGTGATTTGCAATAACCCTGGTGCTAGGGTGCTTGAACGTGCTGCAAAATGGTCCGTGCCGACTGTTATCCACGATCATCGTGAGGTTGACACTCGCGAAGCACTTGATAAGGCTATCGTCCAAACGCTTACAGAGTTTGATGTTGACTGGGTGATTATGGCAGGCTGGATGCGGCGGGTCACCCAGCATCTGATCGATGCATTTGCTGGTCGCATACTCAATATTCATCCCAGTTTGTTGCCTAGTTTTCCTGGGTTGCACGCTGTGCAACAGGCGCTGGATGCAGGAGTGACGATCGCTGGCTGCACCGTTCACCACGTGGAATTATTGGTAGATAGCGGTCCCATTGTTATGCAGGCTGCTGTACCCGTCATGGCTGACGATACTGAAACCAGTCTCCAGGCTAGAATCCAGGTCCAGGAACATCGGCTTTATCCCGCCGCTATTGCCCTGGCTGCCCATCTCGCCCAGCAAGCAAATCATCTTGGTTCTGTTTAACGGTCACGCTTTAAGCGGTAATGATTTGACCAGTCTTTAGGATTTAATCTCCTTTTGCTCCGGAAGTTTGAACAATAGCTACGAAGGTATCAATAGTTACTTCATTTGACTATGTTGCCGTGTTTAGGGCTATCGAGATTATGGGCCAAAAATTAGAGAGTTTGGTAAGAATTGCCCTGATGCATAGGGAGTTGTCCCCTGGTGTTGCGATCGCGATTGCCAGTTATCGAGCAAAATCCGAACTTACCGCTACTGAAAAGCGTCAGTTAGAAATCTTAGATAGGGCTGTTGCAGATGGCTGTATAGTTACCGTTTAGAAGGCTATACGGTTGGTTAGGCAGTCCTTTATAGTAGTGGACATGGGTGGCTCACTGGCTACTCCACTGCTGCTTTTTGAAACATCATGCTCTTGAGTTCGATATTCCAACGCTGCCGCTGGATTGCAGTGGTTGCGATCGCATTAGCCCTCAATCTCACCATTGCCTCTCCAGCTGGTGCTACCGGTGTCTACGATATGCCCCTTACGCCCAACTTAGACAACTGGGTACTGGATGACGCAAAGCAAATTACTCGATTGAATGAGAGTAATCTCAACAAAGATCTCAAAAAGCTGGCAGAAATCACGGGGCAAGAGGTCCGCTATGTAACAATTCACCGTTTGGACTATGGTGAAACGGCCCAAAGTTTCTCTGAGCAACTGTTTGACCGCTGGTTCTCCACGCCAGAGGCAGGGGCCAACAAAACAGTCGTTGTCTTGGACGATGTGACCAACAACATTGGCATTAAGTCCGGGGAAGAAACCTCAACCCTGCTACCTGAAGAAATTGCCCAAAGCATCACTCAGGAAACAATGAAGGCTCCCCTGATAAAAAGCAATAGCTATAACCGGGCCTTTGGTGATGCCACCGTACGCCTGGCAGCTGTTCTATCTGGCGAACTCGATCCCGGTCCCCCCGTCATCGAGGAAACCATTAATGTTGAGGGCACATTCGCCACAGCAGAAGAAACTGAAGAAAATCGCACATTCTCCACATGGGTTGTAGTGGTGTTGTTGATTTTGGCAACCGTTATCCCCATGGCTACTTATTACTGGTACTTATCTGTGGGTGGTTAGTACTGACTAGTACTGTTTAGGACACCTGCACTTACGCTAGAACTTTTGCACCAACAAGATCAAAAAAGCACCCCAGAATCGGGGTGCTTTTTTGATGTGAACGTTGGCTATCAGGGAACCACTGTTACAGTCCTATGCGTAAACGGCTTCTAAAGCGTCACTGGTCACACCTTGAAGCAGCCCTTCAGTCATAGCCATGTGGAGCATTAAATCCACTACCCGGTTGGAATATCCCCATTCATTGTCGTACCAGGTCAACAACTTAAAGAAATTGGGGTTTAGTTCAATACCAGCCCCAGCATCAAAAATGCTGGAACGAGGGTCACCAACAAAATCGGTTGATACAACCGGATCTTCGGTATACCCTAAGACACCCCGCAATCCGTTCTTAGAAGCTGCTTTCATCGCATCACATATCTCACGATAGTTAGTTGATTTTTCTGTGCGGACAGTTAGATCAACCACTGATACATCGGGGGTTGGCACCCGTAGTGCCATTCCCGTCAGTTTCCCGGTGAGTTCTGGTAGTACCAGCGTGACGGCCTTTGCAGCCCCTGTGGATGCTGGAATAATGTTTTGAGCTGCACCACGCCCACTCCGCAAACTCTTTTTGTTAGGGCTATCAACCGTGGACTGGGTGGCAGTGGCTGCATGAATCGTCGTCATCAGACCTTCAGCAAAGCCAAAGTGCTCTTGAATAACCTTGGCTACAGGAGCCAGGCAGTTGGTTGTACAGCTAGCGTTAGAAACGATTTGATCGGTTTGAGGATTAAAAGTCTTATGGTTTACGCCCACCAAGAGTGTGGGTACCTGATCCGGACTCTTGGTAGGTGCCGAAATGACTACACGCTTAGCACCGGCCTTGAGGTGATTTGATGCCTGATCATGGGTGGTAAACCGACCCGTCGCTTCAACCACATAATCCACATCCAGGCTGCCCCATGGCAGCTCTGCAGGATTTGCGATAGAAAAACATGGAATAAATCGACCACTGACAACGATTCCATTATCTCGAGCTTCAACATGGCCAGCAAACTGACCATGGGTGGAATCATATTTGAGTAGATATGCAAGATTTTCGGGGGATACCAGGTCGTTGATACCAACAAATTCAATGTTGGAGTTGTTAATAGCAGCTCGCAGTATCAAACGACCAATGCGACCAAACCCATTGATGCCAACTTTCAGCACGGCCATGACAATTTATTGCTCATAGATGGTGTACACAATCACTGCCTCAATAAGCGAGCAGCTTGTACCTGTTTAGGTTTGATCAGGCTCAGTTGACGGGGATCGTTGGTTTTCCTTTAGAGTTACGGCCAGATATATAAACTAGAGTTTCAAAACATAGGCAAATATGACTAAATCGAGATTGTCTGCAATGAAATGACTCAAATTATTTCGTTGTTTTGCGCGGTTTCTAAGGAAATAAATCGCGCGATTTGAGTCTTTATCTGGTCCACAGATATTTTCCAGTGACATTCATCTAATACAGGCTTAGAGAGAGTTTCATCTAGGACATTATGCAGAACTAACCAGGAGCTACACCCACCATAGGCAGCTTGCCAATCAATCTGTATCGGCTTTGATAGGCGATGTACCCGCAGTAACAAAAGATGTAAAGGCTGCTTGGGTTTCCAGCGGAATCGTTCTGTTACAAACTGTTCATTCCAGATGTGAAATGGCAGCAACGCTTCTATGGCTGATTGGGTACTTACGGTCCAGACATAGGAAATATCGGCCCAAGCTTGGAGAGTAACCTGGGTTGGATGCCAGCCTGGTTCTACCGGAGTTACTTGTGTCGCCCAAGGAGACTTTAATAAACCAGGCTTTTGATGTTCATAGGTAGGGTAAAGCCATACCTGTCGATAGGGCACCGCAAAGTGTTTTCCCACTTCGCGAATACCGCCTTTGCGTAAAAGGAGAATTGTTTGCCCTTGGGTAAGCGCTTCAACGGCAATAGACCATTCTTTGAGCGCATGGTTTAGCATGGGGCGTCCTTCAAAAACCTGCCAATATCCTAAACCATATTTCTAGAACACTTGGTTATAAAGAGTTAGGAGTGAATTAGCAGTCCCTCAACACTATGGGGGACTGTTAATTTCTCTGATTCAAACGACAACTCTAATTCAAACAACAACAAATGACAGCTGAGGAGTTATCCCACGATGCTTACCACTGTTTCAGTGCTGCTATCAAGGGTTTCAGGGCGCTCGGCTTCTGAAGGCGGTACTACCTGCCAGAACTTGGGCAAATAACTTTCCCAATCCGCCAAAATACGAGCTGCTTTGGTACTGCCCGTCCGCTCAGCATGGTTGCTGATCATTTCTTTTAGCTGTTGGGCACCGGCTGTGGTGATCACCCGCTGCACCTTGACGATTTCAGGATTTACACGGGTGGGGAAATCGCCTTTTTCATCCAGGAAGTAACCCAAGCCACCGGTCATCCCTGCACCCACGTTGCGGCCCACACCACCGAGGCAAACAACAACACCGCCGGTCATGTACTCACAACAGTGGTCGCCAGCCCCTTCAATCACTGCCAGCCCCTTTGAGTTGCGTACGGCGAAACGCTCACCTGCTTTACCAAAAGCATAGATAGTCCCGCCAGTTGCGCCGTAGAGACAGGTATTACCCACAATCACGTTTTCAGACGGATCGTACTGCACCCCATTGAATGGAGTAATAATCAGTTCACCGCCATGCATACCCTTGCCAACATAGTCGTTGGCTTCGCCTATTAGCTGCAGGTTCATGCCCGGTAGGTTAAAGGCTCCAAAACTCTGACCCACACTGCCTTTGAAGGTAAGATTCAATGTCCCTGTAAAACCGGTGTTACCATATTGTTTTGCGATCGCACCCGATACCCGAGCCCCCACAGATCGATCGGTATTGACCACAGCAAAGGTTTTGCTCAGCTCTCCTTGGTTAGCAATTGTCTGCTGAATGTCAGCATCCGCCAATATCGTGTCATCTAGCACGAGGCCATTGCTATTAACGTCGCCATGGTCCAGCCATCTGCGATTTTCACGGGTATCTGGGAGTTGAGTAATAATGTCTAGCACCAGACCTTGGGTTTTGGTAACCTCCGCCCCAGCTCGTACCGTTAATAAATCCGCACGACCAATAACTTCCCGCAGGGAGCGATAGCCTAGATGAGCCAACAGGGAACGCACTTCTTCAGCTACAAAATGGAAGAAGTTAACCACGTGCTCTGGAATGCCATTAAAGCGTCTGCGCAGCTCCTCTCGTTGAGTAGCTACACCAACAGGACAGCTGTTGGTGTGGCAAACACGAGCCATAATACAGCCTTCAGCAATCATGGCAATGGTGCCAAAGCCATATTCTTCCGCCCCCATTAGAGCCCCCATCACCACATCCCAGCCAGTTTTGAGACCACCATCTACACGTAAGAGCACTCGGTCTCTCAGCTGATTTTCCATCAGCACCCGCTGCACTTCACTTAGACCCAACTCCCAGGGCACCCCAGCATGCTTAATAGAGCTGAGGGGAGATGCGCCCGTACCCCCGTCATGGCCAGACACTTGAATAATATCGGCATTAGCCTTCGCCACACCGGCGGCGATGGTGCCGATACCAATCTCAGATACTAGCTTTACAGATACTCCAGCCGCAGGATTAATTTGATGTAAGTCAAAAATTAGCTGTGCTAAGTCTTCAATTGAATAGATATCATGATGCGGTGGTGGTGAAATCAATGTGACACCAGGCTTAGACCGACGCAGTGAGGCAATGTAATCGCTTACCTTACGTCCCGGTAGTTGACCGCCTTCACCAGGCTTAGCTCCCTGAGCCATCTTGATCTCAATCTGTTTCGCACTCATTAGATACTCAGGGGTGACGCCAAAGCGTCCTGAGGCTACCTGTTTAATCGCTGAACATGCGGTATCCCCAGGTTTTAACCCCTTGAGGTGAGGCAGGGTGGCAGACAGCCCTTGAGCATCAACATCATCAATGGCCCGGAAGCGTACGGTGTCTTCCCCACCTTCGCCAGAGTTAGATTTACCTCCAATGCGGTTCATTGCGATCGCAAGCGTCTCATGGGCCTCCCGTGACAGCGCTCCCAGGGACATACCACCGGTACAGAACCGCTTCATAATTGCTTCTACAGGCTCCACTTCATCCACCGAAATCGGAGAACGGTCGCTACTAAAGTCCAGTAAATCTCGCAAAGCGGCTACTGGACTACCCTTGAGATGTTCCTGATAGATCTCATAGTGGGAAGAATCATTTGCCTTCAATGCCTTGTGGAGCAGCTTTGTCATCTGTGGACTATTACTGTGGTACTCCCCCCTCGGTCGTGGCTGAATAAAGCCCAAATGCTCCAAACGCTTCCCAGTTAATTCAGGAAATGCCTTGCTATGAAACCGCATCGTTTCCTGGGCCAACTCAGCTACCGTTAGACCTCCAAGACGAGAAATACTCCCTTTAAAGCCAGCTGCCAAAAGTTCTGGGCCGATACCAATGGCCTCGAAAATCTGTGCTCCTTGGTAACTGGATAGCAGCGAAATTCCCATCTTTGAAAGGATCTTTAATAAACCCGCTTCCACAGCTTTGCGATAGTTTGCTTGGGCACCATTTAATGTGGTCACTGGCAGTTTGCTGGTTTCCATCAGCTTTTGGGTTTTGTTGCTAGCCCACCAATGGCGCACACTTTCTAGAGCCAAATAGGGGCAAACTGCACTAGCACCGTAGCCAATCAGACAGGCAAAATGATGGGTGCTCCAACACTGGGCAGTATCCACTAGCAGAGATGTCCGCATGCGAAGACCACCAGTAATTAAATGATGGTGGACGGCTCCCACAGCAAATAAAGGTGGGATATAGGTTTGGTTAGCAGAGAGGGTGGCTGGGTTGTCATCAGTGTCGATGCGATCGCTCAGAATAAGAATTTCTGCTCCAGATTTCACCGCCTCATCTGCCTGAGTACACAGGCCTATAAGCGCCTTAGTCAACCCACCGGGACCGTCCTCAACGGTGTACAGCGTAGACACAGTAGCCGTCTGTAAAAGCCCCTGACGAATCAGATCTAGCTCATTATCGTTAACTACCGGAGAATCCAACTTAATCAGCTGAGTGGGCTGTTCATCCAGTAAGTTATGACGCTGGCCCAGCTGCATTTGCAATGACATTACCAATCGTTCCCGCAGCGGGTCAATTGGGGGATTTGTCACCTGAGCAAACCGCTGTTTGAAGTAGTTGTACAACAGATGAGGCTTATCCGATAGCACCGCTAAAGGAGCATCATTGCCCATACAGTAGGTGGGCTCTTTGCCTTGGGCCGCCATATCCTGAATAATCATATCCAGGTCTTCTGCCGTATAGCCAAAGGCAGTTTGCTGTGTCAACAAAACCTGACTGTCCAGTTGGGGCTGCTCACGGAAGAGCTGAGGCGAAATATCTTGACGATGGTTCCGTAGCCACTCTCCATAAGGCTTAGTTTGAGCCACGCGCTGTTTGATATCCCAGTTTTTCAAAATTTCATGGGTTTCAAAGTCAATGGCAATCATTTGGCCTGGACCTAAGCGACCTTTCTCCAACACCTCTTCTGTGGATAAATCCACCACGCCTGCCTCAGACGATACGACTAGATAGCCATTGCGGGTAATGGCATAGCGAGCCGGACGTAAACCATTTCTATCTAGGGTGGCCCCTACCTGTTTGCCATCGCTAAACACCACCAGAGCTGGTCCATCCCAGGGTTCCTGGACACCACTGTAATATTCATAAAAATCAGTAATTTCAGGATAGTTCAGCAGTTCAGGCTGATTCAGGTACGCTTCAGGGACCATCATCATGAGTGCTTGGGCCGGTGTGCGTCCTGAACGCACCAACAGCTCCATAACATTGTCTAAATTAGCCGAGTCGCTATTATCCGCATTCACAATCGGTTTTAGCTGCTCAATACTGTCCCCCCATACCGAGCTGGCCAAGTCTGCTTCACGGGCCATCATCCAATTGATGTTGCCGATTAGGGTATTGATTTCACCGTTGTGGCCCAACAAACGCATCGGGTGGGCCAGGGGCCATTTAGGCATGGTGTTAGTACTAAAGCGACGGTGGTAGACCGCAAACGGACTTTCATAGTCGCTATTTTGTAGATCTAGATAGAACTGCCCAAGTACCTCACTCCGAACCATGCCCTTGTAAACCAAGGTACGGCTAGAGAAGGAACACATGTAGACATCCTGTAACGCTGTCTTTAGTTCAATTGAACCATTGAAGCTTTCTAACGCTCGCAGCCAAGCACGACGTAGCAAAAACAGTTGACGCTCTAACGCATCCTCTGATGCGGTCGATTCCACAATCACCTGTTCGATGGTTGGCTCAAACTCTTTGGCCAGTGCTCCCAGGATTTCAGAGGCTACTGGTACAGAGCGCCATCCCAGCACAGATATTCCGGCTGCATCTGCTACTTGGGCAAATTGCTGCTTAGCCACATTAACTGCCTCGCTATGGCGAGGCAAAAACGTCATACCTACACCAATGTTTCCGGGAGTTAGCGTTTGAGGACCAGCCCAATCCTGCAAAATTTTCCAGGGAATGGCGGTCATAATACCCGCACCATCACCAGACTCTTGATCAGCGCAGCACCCACCTCTATGCTCCATACAGCTCAGGGCGTGTAAGGCATCGGCCACTAAGCGATGGCTTGAACGGCCCTGCTGATCAGCAATAAATCCTACTCCACAGGCATCCCGTTCCTCCACCAGTGATTTAGGTCCCAAAGGATTCAACCATTGAGATTGCTGATTCGATTGAAGATTGTCCAAACGCTTATTAACCATGAGCCGTTGTAAAAAGAAAATAGAAAGGGATTGGGTGCTCAGTTATCGGCTGACATGACTGACAGACACGATTGATAGCGATTTAAGAGTCACCTCTTGGCCTCAGTCCTGGGGCAGCAAAAAAATTAATATGGGTAAGAGCTGGTGCTATTGGCAATTCAAAGCTCTAATCAAAACACCCACTACATCAGTCAACCTCGCCACTTAAGACTGATATGTATAAGCTGATACTCCCAACAGATGCCATGGAATTACTACAGGAGAAATTCCTCAACAATAGGCAGTCGCTTGAAAGTGCGAAAAGTGTTTTGGCTGCTATGACGGTGATCACACTATCTTTACTATTTAAAAGTAAATCAAATTTAGTCATCCTTCATGGAAGCTTACAAACAAAGGAGGGTAACCATTAAAAAACACTAAGGATCGCTATTATTGTGCGAGCACACTGAATTAGTCAAGAATGCTGAATAGCTTTCCAAGCCTTACCTTGAGCATTTGCCCTTAAAAGGTTTGGGGATAATGGCGTTGCTTAATCAAAAGAAACCTTTCAAGTTCAACAAGCGTAAAAACCCATAAACCCTTGGTGTCTTTTGTGGGTTGAGTCTATATGTAGTGTCCTTACACATCGTGTTGAGACTTTTAGGAGGTAGTAACCTTGATGTGGCCTAGGATTGGTATCAACTTAGATAAAGTTCAGTGGATATCTGAAAGTCCTACGGCTAACGTGCTGCCATCCACTTAATTTCATTGCCTATGTCAATGCCAGGCTCTTGGTCGCTGCATCTGAGATCATCCCTGAGATATTTTGCCCTGATGCTAGGTGTCTGTGGATTTGTCCTGGGAGGGGCACAGATTAACTCAGAGCCAGCACTGACCAATGTTGTTACATCTGCCATTGGCCAACAAGTCATGGTGAAAGCGGCAGAACCTACTGCCAGCGGTCGTCAGCTGAGAATTAACGGACGCTTAGTGAATGGTGACTGGCAGCAAAGACGGGATTTGATTGGGATTACGGATGGTGCGATCGCAAGTCAGTTAGGCATCACTTTGGGGAGTACTCGCAATCCCTCCCAGCAACCCATATCCTGGTTTATGCCCAGCGACCCCGGTACAGTGTCACTATCAGCCTGGCACTATCAAAATCATCGTTACTTAGACATTGCGCCCCTGGTTCGTCAACATGGCTGGCAAGTCAAACCTCAGGGGTCCGTCTTAGACATACAATTGCCATCAAGCCAAATTAATTCTCTACGCCAGGGAAAACAGTCCTGGGGCGATCGGCTGGTCCTTGATTTAAATAAATCAGCTCCCTGGCAGGTTAGTTCAGTCGGTAACAATATCACTATTACTGTTGATGCTGGCCTTAAAAAGAATGTAGACACTACATTTAAGCTAACTCCCACCAACGGCCTCAAAAAACTCAACATAAGTCCTAGCCATCAGCGCACCACCTTTATCCTCACGGTAGCTGACCATCAGCAGTCCCATGTATGGAGTCTTGCTGCCCCCCATCGATTAGTCATTGATATTCGGCCTGATGCCCTCAAACCCAAAGAAATCCTTTGGGCAGATGGTATCCAATTTCAACAACGCTATGTTGATCTCAACAACCAACGTTTTCCTGTCTATAGTCTGAGCCTGGAACCTCAAAGTGCCTCGTTGCTGCCTTTGGGGGCTTTTCCTAATCAAGCCCCAGGTATTAAACCTCCCACTGCGATCGCAGAACAATGGCAAACAGCAGCGTTACTCAATGGGGGATTTTTCAACCGTAATAATCAGCTGCCACTAGGAGCCCTACGCTACAACAAGCAGTGGATTTCTGGCCCTATCCTAGGTCGCGGGGCAATGGGCTGGGATGACCAGGGCAATGTAATCCTGGGCCGTCTTACTCTACAAGCGGCCGCTACTGCTAATGGACAAACCTATGCTATCGGTACCCTCAATAGCGGTTATGTTAAAGCTGGTATCGCTCGTTACACAGAGGATTGGGATAGCCAGTACACCACCTTGATCGACAATGAAGTCGTCATCATAGTTCAAAACGATCAAGTGCTCGAACAGTTGCGTCTAGGTACAGCTGGGCAAGATACAGTTTCGATGCCTGTCAACGGATATATGCTAGTCCTGCGGGCCTTTAACTCTGCCGCTGCAGATTTTTCTCCAGGAGCTGCGGTCACTCTAACCCAACGAGTCCAGCCCCCTGCATTTGAGCAATTGCCCCATACCCTGGGAGCTGGTCCTCTACTGCTCAGCAACGGTAAGTGGGTTCTAGATGCTCAAAAGGAGGGATTTAGTCAAAATTTTATACAGGGGACAGCCCCTAGAAGCATTGTTGCTCTTACCTCCACCGGTCAACTCAAACTGATTACTATTCAAGACCGAGTTGGCGGCCGCGGTCCTACCCTGGCAGAATCCACACAAATTCTCCAAAAACTCGGCTGTAGTGAAGCCTTAAATTTGGACGGTGGTAGTTCATCTAGCCTGTATTTGAGTGGTCGGCTGCTCAACCGACATCCCCAAACAGCGGCGCGCATTAACAATGCATTAGGAGTTTTCTTAACCCCTTCCAACCTAGATCGTCCGTAAAATTATTTAGGATTGAAACAACCTTTAAGGTAATACTCTCAAATTGAAGACTTGGTTTAGTTAGGCGTTTAAGTAACCATACGCCTGACGATTATCCAAATTCGGCTGTTATGATTAGACCTGAATTAAATAGCATTACAAAAATTAAATAGTATTACAAAGATTGCAATCTGAAGGGTTTGGTGTTTGTTATTCAGCTCCAGCCCATTAGATGTGCAAGTAGCAAAATCTCTGTAGCTCCATCTTTATTATCACGGTAACTAAACCGTTATTCAAAACTCGCGCTGTGTTCAGCCTTGATATTAAACCTACTGCTCAGCTATCGCAGATTCAGTGTCCTTTGGCTTGAGGCAATATCTATCAATCCAATTGTGACTCAACTGTAGCTGCCGATCGACATCTGTACTTTTCCAAATAGGAACTATTACCCATGGTCCAAATTCAAGATCGTCCTAAGTCCTCTACTAAAGAAGACAAAGAGAGTTTAGTAACTCAAAACACCTCTCCTATAAACGACACGCGTCCCTGGGGCTCCTTCACCGTCCTTGAAGAAGGCAAAGGCTATAAAATTAAGCGGATTGAAGTTAAGCCTGGTCATCGTCTTAGCTTACAGATGCATCATCATCGGAGTGAGCACTGGATTGTAGTATCCGGTACCGCTAAGGTAGTTTGTGGAGACAAAGAAACCCTGCTGTGCACCAATCAGTCCACATATGTTCCTGCATGCACCGCCCATCGCCTAGAGAATTCAGGCGTTATTCCCCTTGTGCTGATCGAAGTGCAAAATGGTGAATATTTAGGTGAAGACGACATTATCCGTTTTCAAGACGACTATGCTCGTACGGACAGCAAGTAAAAAAGCTTCTGGTTTCTGATTCCACAGTCCTTCAATTTTTTTGCATACCCCTGGGTAGAGTTCTATCTGCCTGGGGGTATAGTGTGGAGCATCGCTAAAACTTAGCGCTTAGTTTGTTGTTGACAATAGAGCCCTGAAATCGATAGGATGGGGTCTTGTGAAAACTTGGAAGCAATAGGCATTTGCCTTTCTTAGTATGCCAACCATTCAACAGCTCATTCGAAGTGAGCGAAGTAACGCTCAAAAGAAGACAAAATCCCCAGCCCTGAAGAGTTGTCCTCAGCGTCGAGGTGTTTGTACGCGTGTTTACACCACAACACCTAAGAAGCCCAACTCAGCATTGCGTAAAGTTGCTAGGGTGCGATTGACGTCTGGCTTTGAGGTCACTGCCTACATTCCAGGCATTGGCCACAACTTACAAGAGCACTCCGTTGTGATGATTCGCGGTGGACGTGTCAAGGACCTTCCTGGTGTTCGTTACCACATTATCCGTGGCACTTTAGACACTGCCGGGGTAAAGGATCGTCGTCAAGGTCGTTCAAAGTACGGCGCTAAGCGCCCCAAGGAGTAGCGATTCTGCGGCAGCGCACTACGGGAGATGGGCAGGTGTGGCCCTTGGCTTTCGTGTAGTTGCAGTGCGTTTGCTAGTGTATCCGCTACAAACTCTCTAGCTGAATATTGTCGACTTAATAAGTCGGCTCTTAGCACTCAACTCATACCTTTACTACAGGATTACTATGTCTCGCCGTTCAAGCGCTCAAAAGCGCGTTGTTCCACCTGATTCCGTATATAGCAGTCGCTTGGTTAGCATGATGGTTAGACGCATCATGGTCAGTGGTAAAAAATCCCTAGCGTTACGCATCGTTTACGACGCCTTTAAACTAATTGAAGAACGTACCGGTAATGAGCCTCTGGAAGTTTTTGAACAGGCCGTTCGTAATACGACACCCTTAGTTGAAGTAAAGGCCCGTCGTGTTGGTGGTGCTACTTATCAGGTCCCCATGGAAGTTCGTGCGGATCGCGGTACTGCGTTGTCCCTGCGGTGGATTTCCCAGTTTGCTCGCCAAAGAGCTGGCAAGACTATGGCCATGAAGCTGGCGAATGAGCTGATGGATGCGGCTAATGAAACAGGTGGTGCTGTTCGCAAGCGAGAAGAAACTCATCGAATGGCAGAAGCCAATAAAGCCTTTGCCCACTACCGTTATTGATAGCCTAAACAGGCTTAAACTTTTTACGGCTAGTTAGGTCGTTAGAAAATTACAGTCATGGCAAGGACCTCTCCATTAGATAAAGTTAGAAATATTGGGATTGCCGCTCACATTGATGCTGGTAAAACCACAACCACGGAACGCATCCTTTTTTATTCTGGTGTTGTCCATAAAATCGGTGAGGTGCATGATGGCAATGCTGTAACCGACTGGATGGAGCAAGAACAAGAACGGGGCATCACGATCACTGCAGCGGCCATTAGTACTAGCTGGAGAGATCACCAGATAAATATTATTGACACCCCAGGACACGTAGACTTCACCATTGAGGTGGAACGTTCTATGCGTGTTCTGGACGGTGTGATTGCTGTTTTTTGTTCTGTGGGTGGTGTACAACCGCAATCCGAGACTGTCTGGAGACAGGCCGACCGGTATAACGTTCCACGTATTGCCTTTGTCAATAAGATGGATCGAACCGGAGCCAATTTTTTCCGAGTGTATGAGCAGGTTCGAGAACGTCTTAAGGCGAATGCTGTCCCTGTTCAAATTCCCATCGGTGCTGAAGACCAGTTCAAAGGTGTAGTTGATCTAGTCAGTATGCGTGCCCATGTCTATTCCAATGACTTGGGTACAGATATTGAAGAGGTTGATATCCCTGAGGACTTGAAAGAGCAAGCAGAAGAATATCGTACTCTTCTGATAGAGGCTATTGCTGAGACTGATGATGCTCTCATGGAGAAATACCTTGAGGGCGAGGAGTTGAGTAGCCAAGAGATTATGCATGCTGTGCGCAAAGGTGTCACTGATGGTGGCCTGGTTCCTATGCTTTGCGGCTCAGCTTTTAAGAATAAGGGCGTACAACTTCTGTTGGATGCTGTGGTTAATTACTTGCCATCACCCTTAGAAGTTCCAGCTATTCAAGGAACGTTGCCCAATGGTGAGACTGGGCAACGTCCTCCAGAGGATGATGGGCCACTTGCTGCTTTAGCATTCAAAATCATGTCAGATCCCTACGGACGACTGACATTTATCCGTATGTATTCGGGGGTTTTGAAAAAAGGCAGCTATGTGTACAACGCCACCAAAGACAAGAAAGAGCGAATTTCGCGCTTGATTGTACTTAAGGCAGATGATCGTATTGAGGTAGATGAATTACGAGCAGGTGACCTTGGCGCTGTGCTAGGTCTTAAGTACACCACCACTGGCGATACGGTCTGTACAACAGATAGCCCAATTGTTTTAGAATCATTATTCGTGCCAGAACCTGTCATATCTGTAGCTGTGGAACCCAAAACTAAGCAGGATATGGAAAAGCTGGCTAAGGCTTTGCAAGCATTGTCTGAGGAAGATCCTACATTTAGGGTGTCGACAAACCCTGAAACAAATCAGACAGTGATTGCAGGAATGGGGGAGCTTCATCTGGATATTCTCGTGGATCGTATGAAGCGAGAATTCAAAGTAGAGGCAAATATTGGCGCACCCCAAGTCGCCTATCGCGAAACTATTCGCCAGGCGATTACCGCTGAAGGTAAATTTGTGCGTCAAAGTGGTGGTAAGGGACAATTTGGCCATGTTGTAATTGATGTTCAACCTGGGGAAGAAGGCTCTGGATTCGCATTCGAATCTAAGATTGTTGGCGGTACTGTGCCCAAGGAATACATTGGGCCAGCTGAAGCTGGTATGAAAGAAAAGTGCGAATCTGGTATCCTAGCTGGGTATCCCGTGATCGACATTAAAGTCACACTGGTTGATGGTTCTTACCACGATGTGGACTCGTCTGAGATGGCTTTTAAGATCGCTGGATCAATTGCTATTCAGGACGCAGTCACAAAGGCTTCTCCAGTTTTACTGGAGCCTATGATGAAAATCGAGGTTGAAGCTCCTGAGGAGTTTCTTGGTGACATTATGGGAGACCTTAACTCTCGTCGAGGCCAGATTGAGGGTATGGGGTCTGAGGATGGACTTGCCAAGGTAAGTGCAAATGTACCCCTGGCTGAAATGTTTGGCTATGCCACTGATATCCGTTCGAAGACTCAAGGTCGAGGCATATTCTCTATGGAGTTTAGCCGCTATGCGGATGTTCCGCGTAACGTGGCTGAAGCGATTATCGCTAGGAACAAAGGGAACGCATAAGTAATTTAGGGACAAGGTAAATAAATGGCACGCGAAAAGTTTGAAAGAAGTAAACCCCACGTTAACATTGGTACCATTGGCCACGTTGACCACGGTAAGACCACTCTGACAGCTGCAATCACTATGACATTGGCAGCGGCTGGTAGTGCTAAGGCTCGTAATTACGAGGATATTGATGCTGCTCCTGAAGAGAAGGCTCGGGGTATTACTATTAATACGGCTCACGTAGAGTACGAAACCGAAAGTCGTCACTATGCTCACGTAGACTGCCCCGGACACGCAGACTACGTGAAGAATATGATTACCGGTGCGGCCCAGATGGATGGTGCTATTCTGGTATGCTCTGCAGCCGATGGTCCTATGCCTCAGACTCGCGAGCATATTTTGCTTGCTAAGCAGGTGGGTGTACCTCATATTGTTGTGTTCTTGAACAAGCAAGATCAGGTAGATGACGAAGAGCTTCTTGAGCTGGTTGAGTTAGAGGTTCGTGAGCTACTTAGTTCATATGACTTCCCCGGTGATGATATTCCTATCGTCGCAGGGTCTGCGTTGAAGGCAGTTGAAGCATTGCAAGCCAATAGCAGTATTGGTAAGGGTGAAGATGAGTGGGTAGATAAAATTCATGACCTGATGACGCAGGTCGATGAATATATCCCTGCTCCCGAGCGCGACGTCGATAAGCCTTTCTTGATGGCTGTTGAGGACGTGTTCTCTATTACTGGTCGTGGTACCGTGGCAACTGGCCGAATTGAGCGCGGTAAGGTCAAGGTGGGTGAGACAATTGAGATTGTTGGTATTCGCGATACGACTGAGAGCACTGTGACGGGTGTTGAGATGTTCCAGAAGACCTTAGATGAAGGTATGGCTGGTGATAACGTTGGTGTACTGCTTCGTGGCGTTCAGAAAGAAGATATTCTGCGCGGCATGGTTCTAGCTAAGCCCAAGAGCATTACGCCCCACACTAAGTTTGAGGCTGAGGTTTATGTACTAAATAAGGAAGAAGGTGGTCGTCACACTCCTTTCTTCCCTGGTTATAAGCCTCAGTTTTATGTGCGTACCACTGACGTGACTGGCTCTATCGCTAGCTTCACAGCAGACGATGGGAGTGCTGCTGAGATGGTTATGCCTGGTGACCGTATCAAGATGAACGTAGAGCTCATCAATCCAGTAGCGGTCGAAGAAGGTATGCGCTTTGCGATCCGTGAGGGTGGTCGTACTGTTGGTGCTGGCGTTGTTTCAAAGATTACAGAGTAAGAGTTTTACTGCGTAATTTGTTGACCCCAATGCAAAGGAGGCACTTTATTCTAACAGCCTCCTTTGCTCCCTCTGGTTCCTGGACCAATGAACCTTGATAATTGAAGTACACTTAAGTCGTAATGGCTACTATTCAGCAGCAAAAGATCCGTATTCGCTTAAAAGCATTTGATCGTCGTCTTCTCGACACATCCTGCGAAAAGATTGTCGATACGGCCAATCGAACCAATGCAACTGCCATTGGCCCGATCCCGTTACCCACTAAGCGCAAGATTTACTGTGTGTTGCGTTCTCCCCACGTAAATAAAGATTCGCGAGAGCATTTCGAAACTCGTACTCATCGCCGCATCATTGATATCTATCAGCCTACGTCTAAAACTATTGATGCCTTGATGAAGCTAGACTTACCTGCCGGTGTCGACATTGAGGTGAAGCTTTAAGGCTTGAAACCTAAATTTGTTTGGATTGAAAAATTAGGCGGCTCTGTGATCCGATTAATGATGGTTCATGGGTGATGTTTGTTTTATCAATTAATATCAGCTTCAAAGCCAGAGCGGCTCGTTGATGCGACTCTGGTTTTTAGTTTTTCTGATAGTTTGCGTTTGCTGTAGACTCTGGCGATACTGTGTGAACTTGATGGATAAGTTAGAATAAGTCTGTGCTGGCTTGCTCTCCTTTCAGGATGCAGTCCAGGTTTAACAGTATCTCTTTAACCAACCTAATGGATTCTGCTTCATCAGTCGCTGTCCGAGAACTACCGTTGTTCCCACTACCTGAGTTAGTTCTCTTTCCTGGGAGGCATTTACCACTTCATATATTTGAGTTTCGTTATCGCATCATGATGAATACGATTCTGCAAGCGGATCGGTTGTTTGGTGTATTGATGATTGATCCAGAAACGGGTGAAATTTCAAAAGTTGGTTGCTGTGCTGAAGTTGTTCATTTTCAGCGACTGCCTGATGATCGCATGAAAATTCTCACTATGGGCAAGCAGCGTTTCCGTGTTTTAGATTATGTTCGCGAGAAACCCTACCGTGTTGGCTTGGTGGAATGGATTGAAGATGAGGCGGTTGATAAAGATCTCTCACCTCTAGCATCTGAAGTTGATCAGTTGCTCAGAGATGTGGTCCATCTGTCTTCTAAACTCACAAGCCAGGAAATAGAGTTTCCTGAGAGTGTGCCAGAGCTACCGTTGGAGTTGTCATACTGGATTGCTAGCACATTACACGGGGTAGCCCGAGAACAGCAGCAGTTGTTAGAGATGCAAGATACGGCTCAGCGGCTGGAGCGTGAAGCTGATATTTTGACCTCCACCCGTAATCATCTAGCAGCTCGCACAGCTCTGAAGGATATTTTGCCAGAAGACAGTACATCATAAAGTTTGTCAAACGTCTATGAGCGCTGATCAAAATACCTGAGTCTGAATTTCTCTATAGCTACCGAAGATTTTTAGATTCTTGGTGCAGTTTCTGAGGAGCTGCAGTGATGCTTGAGTGTTGAGGTCGTCTAAGCTGGCTTCTATATCAATAAAAAAACGATAGTCTCCTAGAGCTAGTTTGGTCGGACGGGATTCTATGCGGCTCATGTTTATGCCTTGAGTGGCAAACAGTTGTAACGGTTTAAGCAGAGCTCCGGGGGTATTATCAGGCAACCTAAAAGCTAGAGAGGTATGGCTACCATTTTGAGACTGGGTACGTCCTAAGACCCAAAATCGAGTGGTATTGTCAGGGTTATCATTGATGGGATCTGCAAGGGTGGGAATGTTGTATAGCTTAGCTGCCCAAAGTGGAGAAATCGCTGCCAGTGTCTGATCGCTTGATAACTTAGGGAGAGCTTCAGTCGTCGAACTGGTAGCGACTTGGACGATATTGGGTAAATAAGTAGCGAGCCATTTTTGACATTGTGTAAGTGCCTGGGGATGGGAATATACTGTTTGAATCTCATGGAGAGACGTAGCTTGGGATAATAAGGCGTGGTGGATGGGTATCACTAAATTATTTTGAATCTTTAAAGTGTCTAACTCCCAGAGCATATCTAGGGTGTCGCGCACACTGCCACCGATAGAGTTTTCTATGGGCACTACAGCTGCATCGGTTTCACCAGCAGCAGTAGCTTGAATGGTTTTAGCAATAGTGTTGTAGGGTTTTAGGGTAGATACTTTTCTACAGTGTGTCTTAAGCCAATGGGCATAATTAGTTGCAGCAAGTTCAGAATAGCTGCCTGAGGGCCCTAAGTGAGCGATAGAAGTCATTTAGAAAGTTATGGAGGCATTGGTGGCCATTAAAGCCAACGGTGACCATTAAAGTAAAGGTGTTAGAGTTAGCTTAGTAGCTTTTGGGTTACCCATGATTTAAGGGTAGGGCGGCAGAAAAGATGTATCTGGAAGGTCGCTATGGGTATTTTGTCTATGGTGCTGGGGTGAAATTGGCTGAATGGTTCATTTGCATGCGTCACAGTCTGTGGAAATTGACATCTCCCATGCTTCTGTCCCGATTAGTCAGTACCTTAGAAACACTGACCGATTGGTGTATGCTCTCGTTGATCCCAGCCAAATTAAGATTTTAGGACCCCATTCCTTTCAGTTTAGTATGCGTCCTATTAAGTTTTTAATGCTGACCTTGGAACCCATTGCTGATGTCAAGATTTATCCTAATGATCGAGATGAAGTGATTATTTATTCAGATTCTTGTAAGTTACGTCACCAGTCATCACTCAATCGACGCTTTTCATTCACGCTACAAGGAAAGTTAGCAGCCAGAGAAGATAATTCCGGTGTGTCAGGCGATGCTCAGTTAGATATAGTCATTGACTTACCGGCTGCTTTCAGACTAACGCCAAAACCACTGCTTGAATCTACCGGTAATGCAGTTATTAAAGGTATTTTGATAGCAATTAAACAGCGCCTGCAGCGACGACTTGTTCACGAATATCGTAGCTGGATTACCGGTGTTTTAGCCTCAACATCGCATCTTGGATAATGCAATTTCAGCTTAGGTAGTGATTTAGCGTAAGAAACTTAGACTACGATTCGGAGGTTAGTTGAGTAAGGAGAGCTGTTTGCAGCGCTTAAATGAGCGACGGTGGTATCGAGTCGGACCTAGGGCTTTGAGTCCGGCCAGATGTTTTGGGCTACCGTAACCTTTATTAGAGGCTAAGTCATACCCTGGGTAGCGCTGCGCTAAACGAATAATCAAAGTATCGCGCCATACTTTAGCTACGATGCTGGCTGCTGCGATCGCAACTACCTTTTGGTCCCCCTTAACCACTGTTTGTTGAGCACACGTCAATCCTGGAATAGGTCGATTACCATCGACTAAGCAATAGGTAGGTTGGGGTGATAAACGCCTTAATGCTTTTCCCATCGCCTGTAGCGATGCCTGCAAAATATTGATATCGTCAATTGTCTGCACAGAAGCCCAGCCGATCTGTACATCGGTAGCCACTTCATAAATCATGGGAAGCAAGTCATGACGTTTTTTAGGAGTCAATGCCTTACTATCAGCAACCCCATAACGTTGCAAACAAACCTCATCTTCGGGGCTTACAATTACGGCAGCCGCTACTACAGGACCAAACAACGCCCCACGTCCAACTTCATCTACACCAGCTGTTACCATACTTAGCCTGCCGTAGCAGACGAACGGCGGCGGCGACGGCGGCGAGTTACAGGCGCTTCTTCAGATTCGGAGTCTGATTCCTCTTGCTGTGCATCTGTCTTGACTTCTACTATGTCAGATTGATTAGCTTCATCTGAATCACCTGCTGCTGGATAGTCTTCAGATGTCTCTCCATATGGTTCTAGCAGTTGGCTATCCTCAAGAGCCTCAGTTTTAGCTATCAGCTCAGGAGGCTCAGCAGATTCTGGCACCTCGCCAGGTAAAATCACCGACACCAAGACATTTTTAGCGTCTTTAATCTCGTCCTGACTCCGCACTAATGGCGAGATCCCCATCTCTGCATAAATTCTTTGCTCATCGGGTGTGAGAGCTACTGTTACTAACTGAGGAGGTGTTTCTGGTTTGCGACTTCTACCACGGGACCGCTTACCACGGCTATGCAACGACTCTGTTGAACTTTCCTCTCGCTGATTTTCAGACGTTAAAATCGGAGAAGAGGAAATAATTGGAGTAACGCTACCACCATTATTAGCTAACTTAGGCGGGGCTGCTGATGGACGACTGCCTCGTGGTCCAGGAGCTTCGTTGCCACGACGACGGCGACGACGATTTCGACCATTCCCCTTATCGGAATAGTCAGGATGATTCATCAGATCCAGAGATTTTAGATTTTGATCTGGTTCCAGGCTTTCTGAACGATCTTGCCGAACGACTCGAGAACTGGGTAGAGAGACCACTCGATTTGTGACCGCTGATTGCTGTACTTCAACGGGAGCTTCACCAGGTAATTGCACAAGATGGCCTAAACCACCACAGGTATGGCAAGGGCACCCAAATAGCTCATAGATATTTTGGCCCTGACGTTTCCGTGTGAGCTCTACTAGCCCTAACTCAGAGAGTTGAGAAATCTGAGGACGGGCTTTATCCGCTTGCAAAGCCTTCCCAAAGTGCTCCAAAACCTGCATTTGGTCACGGCGCGACTCCATATCAATAAAGTCAACTACAATTACGCCTGCCACATTTCGCAGGCGTAATTGCCTTGCAATTTCTACGGCTGCTTCACAGTTAGTCCAAAGTACGGTCTCTCGAGCTGTTGCTGAGCGTGTAAAAGAACCAGAGTTAACATCAATGACCGTCAGCGCTTCAGTCGGCTCAATAATGATGTAGCCCCCTGACGGCAGATCAACTCTGGGTTTTAATGCTTCACGAATAGCTGCATTAACTCGAAAATATTCCAAAATCGACGGTGACTCCACACGGTGATGATCCACCAAGACACCGACAGGTAAGCGACCATCGCTCCAACTGGATAAATGCTGTTTGACGCGCTGCATACCGATGTCAGAGTCAGTCACAATACGATTGACATCGGCATTGTAAACATCTCGCAGTACTCGCTGAATAAAATCATCATCACGGTTTAACAAAGCGGGAGGTCGAGTGGCCATGGCCTCCTGCTGAACCATTTCCCAGCGCTTTTGTAACGCTTCTAGGTCCTCAATAATGGCTTCTTCGGATACTCCTTCCGCCTCAGTCCGGACCAGTAACCCCATCCCTGGAGGCTTAGTCAAAATACCCAATGCGCGTAAACGATGCCGTTCCGCTTCATTCCGAATCCGGCGAGATAGGTTAACTCCCCGACCATAGGGCATTAGCACCAAATAACGCCCTGGCAACGTCACTTTGCCGGTTAGCCGTGGCCCCTTGTTACCGGTGGGCTCTTTCATAATTTGCACCAAAACTTTTTGCTTAGGTGCAACTAATTCTGTAATGGGTCCTGGAGCGCGCTTTAACTTCAATGGCCCCAAATCGGAGACATGCATAAAGCCGTTACGCTCACTATCTCCGATGTTGATAAACGCAGCATCAATTCCCGAAAGTACGTTTTCAACCGTACCTACGTAAATATCACCTACTTGGTGGCTACCGGTAGCCACAATCAATTCTTGAATTTGATCTTCCGAAAAAACGGCGGCAGTTCGATGCTGCTCCGCAATAATGATCTGCTTAGGCATCCAATTTCCTCAAAAACCTAGGTAGTCAGCCCAATACTTACCGGGGCTGACCTACGTAAGCTCAACGATTAATCCTTCAAATCTAAGACAGCCGCTCGAACCTAACCCCTTTGGCACTTGATTAAAGTCAACCGGGCTTTGTTGAGGCCATGGGCAGGCTACAGAGAAAACCGCAGGAATCCAAAAACTTCGCTGCTTAGCAGTTAGAAGTGACGTTTAGATAAATCCGATTAAGAGTACTGGGCCTCAAGACAGAGCGTAAGCGTCGCTAATACGTTGCAATCGCAGGTGTTCTGACAGAAGCGGAACTGTTCAGTACTCGCCGTTGGTTGAGCTGTAGCTAACAAACTCTGTAGTTATCCTACGGCAGCTTCAGTTGCAATGGATTATAGCTTGAGCATGTACATATGGCTAGGATTTTGTTTTTTTTATTTTATTTTTTCAAAAAATATCAAGCTCCCCTTAGTGAGGAGCACAATATCCCCAAGGAAAGCGCCTTTAAGTCAGCCCCGTGCTTGAGCTCAATTGACTACACAGCACCGGTCTAAAGGTGCTTCGAATCAGCTATACAGCTACAGCGCGCTTTTTAGGGGATATTGTTGGCTTTACTGATACTCCCCCAGCATCAATGGGTTGTAGTAGAAATACGATCAGCGGATAACGTTTTGGCAATTCACGGCGTACAAAACGACGGACTTCTTCTTCTAGTCGAGAACGCAGGCCATCCCACCGAACAGTGGTTTGATTGCCAGAGGTATCGATGACTTCACGCCAGCGACTTCGCAATCCAGTGGATACTACTTGATTAATTTTTGTATCCCAATCAGTTTGAGAGTGCTTAGTTACCACACCTCTTAAATGCACCGCAGGAGGTGCTAATAGTTTACCGTTGCTATCCACGGTGGTAGATACAGTGATAATGCCATCTTCTGCGAGCTGCTGACGTTCTTTAAGGACAGTGCGCCCAACAATGCCATTACGAGAGGAATCTACCAGCTCAATGCCTGATGAAACTTTGCCAGCAATGCGAATCCCCTGGTTCTCATCAACCGCTACAATATCGCCATTTTGAATCACTACCATATGTTCCGCTGGCACCCCCATGCTTTGAGCTGTAGCTGCATGTTTCACCAACATGCGATGCTCGCCGTGTACAGGTAGAAAATACTTGGGACGTGTTAAGGCTAGCATTAGCTTCTGATCTTCTTGTGCTCCATGACCCGAGACATGTAAGCCCCGACGCTTGCCATAAATGACATTTGCACCCTGGGCCATCAGTCTATCAATCGTATTGACAACAGCAATGGTGTTACCAGGAATTGGATTAGCGGAGAAAATGATCGTATCTCCAGACCGGATCTTAATTTGTCGGTGGGAACCATTAGAAATGCGAGTGAGTGCAGCCATAGGTTCACCTTGAGAACCCGTAGTCAAAATCATTGCCTTCTCATCGGGACAGCTGTTGAGCGCATTCAAAGGTTTAAATAAATCATCCGGGCACTTAATGTAACCAAGGCTCCGGGCGTGGGCGATCACATTCAACATTGAGCGTCCCACCACAAATACTGAACGCCCATGCTTTTGTGCTAATTCCAAAAGCATATTGACGCGATGAACTGATGAGGCAAACGTAGTCACCATTAATCGGCCCTGTGCCTCACCAAACGCCTGGTCTAGATTGGGAAAGACAGAACGCTCAGACGGGGTATGGCCTGGAACTTCAGCGTTGGTAGAGTCACTGACCAAACAGAGCACACCTTCTTCTCCATAGGCAGCCAAGCGTGCCAAGTCGAAATATTCTCCGTCTACAGGCGTGTGATCAATCTTGAAGTCACCGGTATGAATCACTACGCCGGCAGGTGTACGAATCGCTACCGTAAAGCTGTCGGCCATTGAGTGGGTATTACGAATATATTCAACCGCAAACGATTGACCCAGTTGGACGGTATCACGGGGTTGTACTGTACGTAATTCAGTTCGGTCTGAAACACCCGCCTCCTCTAGTTTGTCGGCAAGTAGAGCCATGGCCAGTCGCGGACCATAAATAACGGGAATATCAAATTGCTTCAGATGAAAAGCGATACCACCGATATGATCCTCATGACCATGGGTAACGATCATGCCTTTAATTTTGTGATGGTTTTCCCGTAAATAGGTCACATCTGGCAACACAATATTGACCCCATGCATTTCATCAGAAGGAAATGCTAATCCTGCATCTACGAGAATGATTTCATCGTTTATTTCGAAGACGCATGTATTTTTCCCAATTTCATGGAGACCACCAAGGGGAATGATTTTGAGAGTGCCCTGATCCACCTGACTAGCAGATTCAGCATTGGCTGTCTTAGTATTAGCCGCCGCATGCTTTGGACTACCATTTGGGCTACCGCCTTTTGCAGTAGACGTTCTAGAGCGTTGGCTGGTTCTTGAGCGTTGACGCATAAGTTCCTTCGTGAAAGGTCAAAATTTGATAAAAACGTTTAGGAAAAATTTGGTGCAAAAACTAAATTTTTTGCAAGGAAAAAGGCTGAAAATATGCTGGCAAGTTTTCTTTCCGTTTGAGGGTCTGTTTTAGACGACAGCCGTTGGTAAAAGCTCTAGCTCACCCATCAATGCCTTGAGGTCATTAACTAGGCCAGTCGGTGCTTCGCTTAGGGGTAGACGACAAGTCCCTACAGACCATCCTTGGAGGTGCATGGCGGCTTTAATCAAAATAGGATTAGTTGTGGTAAACAGAAGTTTACAGAGTGGTAACAGTCTCAGATGCATGTCTCTAGCGGCTGTTACTTGACCTTTTTCATAGGCTTGAATCATTTGCTGCAACAGGTCACCGACCAGATGACTCGCTACACTGACCACACCTATGGCACCCACTGAAAGCATTGGCAAGGTTAAGGAATCATCCCCTGAATAGATGGCAAACTCTGGTGGGGTTAAACGACAAATTTCGCTGACTTGATCCAAATCGCCACTGGCTTCTTTAATAGCAACGATATTCTGAATTTTTGCCAGGGCAGAAACTGTAGATGCTTCTAAATTGCGACCAGTACGTCCCGGTACGTTGTACAGCATGACGGGTAAATCAGGGACGGCTTGTGCGATCGCACTAAAATGCTCCTTTAACCCAGACTGAGGTGGCTTGTTGTAATAAGGCACAACTTGCAGGGTGCCGTCTAAACCCAACTCAGATGCCTTTCGAGTGGCCCTAATAGCCTCTTGTGTACTGTTAGAGCCAGTGCCAGCAATTACCTTGCCGCGATCTCTAATGGCAGTCTTAACCACCTGAAACAACTCATATTCCTCTGCCCAGCTCAGAGTGGGAGATTCCCCTGTAGTCCCGCAAACCACAATAGTATCTGTACCGTGGTTGACCAGATGCAAAGCCAACTGTCGTGCAGACTCATAATCGACGGCTCCCGTCTGATCAAATGGGGTAATCATTGCCGTGAGTACTCGCCCAAAATATGTCACGTTCTATTCATCCTTGCTAAAGCATTACCGTGCTAAAAATCCTGAAGACTCCTGTCTGAAACGAGATCAGTTAAGAACTAACAAAACTAGATGACCTGAGCTCATAGGCACCTGTTTCCGTTAAACCTTAATCAAAGAACGATTCTTCACCCGTCCAAGAAGAACTTTACTAATCCAAACCATCTATAAGTGCAATTCCAGACGGATACTGGAGTTTGCCTAGGCCATAACCTTGGATTTTAGAGCTTTCTTAGATACCAAAAGCTCGGCAATTTGAACAGCATTCAAAGCTGCACCCTTGCGAATTTGATCGCCACTTAGCCAAAGTTCAAGCCCACAATCATGGGACAAGTCGCGTCGTATCCGCCCCACCAACACGTCATCTTGACCACTGGCTTCCATCGGCATCGGGAAATAATTAGCGTGCCAATCTTCTACAACCTTGACTCCCGGTGCTGCTGTCAATAAAGCCAACGCTTTATTGACAGCAAAGGGAGTAGCAAACTCAATGTTAATAGCTTCAGAATGAGCTCGCAAAACAGGTACTCTGACGCAGGTTGCACTAATACGTAGCCCAGAAACCCCAAAAATTTTACGGGTTTCATTCACCATTTTCATTTCTTCCTGGCAATACCCTTGCTGATTCAGCGGAGAATTATGGGGAAACAAATTAAATGCCAGCGGATAAGGAAATGCTCTAGTAGATGGCTCTTCTCCCTGTAAAATTGCCTGAGCCTGTTGCTTCACCTCTTCCATAGCACGGGCACCCGCACCACTTGCAGACTGATAGGTCGCGACAACAATGCGTTTAATGGGCTGATACTGATGCAAAGGCCAAAGGGCAACACTCATTAATGTAGTGGTGCAATTGGGATTAGCAATAATGCCTCCATGGCTCAGAGCAGCCTCAGGATTAACCTCAGGCACAACCAGCGGCACCGAGGGAGCCATCCGAAATGCACTGGAATTGTCTACCACTACAGCCCCTGCAGCTGCAGCCTTAGGAGCCCATTCTTTAGAAACAGCGCCACCAGCAGAAGCCAAAACTAGGTCAATGTCAGCAAAGTTGACATCGCTAATGGCCTGTACCGTTACAGGTTGCCCTTTAAATAAAAGTTCCTTACCAGCAGAACTTGGCGAAGCCAAAAGAGTTAACTCTTGAACAGGAAAGTTACGCTCTTCCAAAAGCTCTAAAAGTTCGGTACCAACGGCACCTGTAGCTCCCATAATGGCTACACGATATGCTTCAGGCAAAAGATCTAACCTCCTTAATTTCAAACGTCATCATAAACATCAAAATAAAAGCAAAAATTTCTTTCTTGGTCCTACATCTCTTGGCCCACAGCAGATCTGAGCGACTAAGGCGACTAATATCGAATCATCCAAGTTTGAGGACAAGTCAAAGCCTATAGATAAACCTGACTGTATGCAGCGCCTAGGGCTATATTTGCTATTGCGCCTAACTGATTTCCTGAAAATCAATACAATTAACCTAGAACAACAGCCTAACAAAAATCCTTTACAAGAAAGCAAATAACCAACATTTGCCAATTAGGGCATACTGAATCGATTCCATCAATAACCATTAGCATGGCTTATCGGTAGACAGAGCCAGATAGAATGCAAAGGACAGAACACAGGTGCCAGAAGTTACGATTCATACTAGTAATTAGCAGCTACAAGATACAAAGCTGCAAAGATAAATTCAGGCTTTAAGCCTGAGTAAAGCACTCAAGATACAGTCAGTCAGCTAATCATACTCTATATCCGCAGGGACGGCATGCCTCGGCCCATTGCCCGGCTCAATCTTACATGTCTGTCTCAAGTTCCTTTATCACACTGTGCCTGAGGGACAAGGGGGCTTTTTTTTATCTCCACAAGACTCTACAGCTCCAGACAGGAATAATCAGGTAATATAGCTAATTGCACTTGTTGCTACGGTCTCAGACGTAGTTACGAATGTGTTTCCAAAAAAAATTAGTCTTCTGTTTAGAAGGATAGGAACGTGCCTCACCTTTTAAGAGTTAAGGCTCATTAAGGCATTTCTGAGCTGATTCGATATGTTGCTTTGGCCCTAGAACTGGGATTTAGAGTAAGATTTTGCATCAGTTCATCTGAGTAC
>JBCCJR010000015.1:0-30313 GCA_039045805.1 Cyanobacteria bacterium P01_C01_bin.118 | reverse complement strand
GGTCACGGTGAAGTGGTGGCAGAGGAAAAATGTGAGGACATGGAGCCCTACATGGGGCTGCATTATCCCGAATCTGACATTCCTAAACCGGCTCGTCAGATGTTTTTATCTAACTGGATCCGGGTGATTCCTGATGCGGCGGCCACTGCTGTTGATCTATACCCTGCCGAGAATCCTGTTACTCAACAAGCTACTGACCTTACGCACTCCATATTGCGCAGTGCGTATCCTTGCCATTTGGAATACCTGCACAATATGGGGGTGGGGGCATCGTTGACGATCTCCTTAATGAAGGACAACAAGCTGTGGGGACTGATTGCCTGTCATCACCGCACGCCAAAATATGTTCCCTATGAGCTGCGTAAAGCTTGTGAATTTTTGGGAAGAGTTATCTTTTCAGAAATTGCTACCCGTGAGGAAGTGGCTGACCATACCCATCGTGTGCGGATTGCGGATGTCCAAACAGGGCTGATTGACGCCATGTCTCAGGCGGACTATTTTGTTGAGGGGTTAACTGGCGATCCGGCCAATCTTTTAGAACTGGTGGGGGCCAGTGGAGCAGCGGTTTTGTTTGGTAAGCAGTGGACGTTAGTCGGTGCGACACCATCGGAAGATGAACTGAACTATCTTGTCCAATGGTTAGGCAAACAGTTGGACGATGAAGTTTTTCATACGGATGCTTTACCTCTGATTTATCTGGATGCTCAGCGATTTAAGAGTTTAGCCAGCGGTCTCCTGGCAATTCCCATTTCTAAACATAGCTATGTGCTGTGGTTCCGGCCTGAAGTGATTCAAATGGTTAACTGGGGCGGCGATCCAAACCATGCCTATGATGTCGAAGAATCGGAGCAGGGACTACGCCTTTCTCCTCGACAGTCCTTTGACCTATGGAAAGAGACCGTACGGTGTAAATCGCTCCCCTGGCAAGCGATTGAAATTAAGGCCGCGTTAGAACTGCGCAAAGCTGTTGTTAATGTGGTGCTCCGTCAGGCGGAAGAACTGGCTCTGTTGGCCCAGGATTTAGAACGGTCTAATGCTGAGTTGAAGAAGTTTGCCTATGTGGCGTCCCATGATTTACAGGAACCGCTCAATCAGGTGTCTAATTTTGTTCAGCTTTTGGAAATGCGCTATAGCCCGAAGCTGGATCAAGATGCCAAGGAGTTTATTAACTACGCGGTGGGTGGTGTCAGCCAAATGCAAACCCTGATTGATGATGTCCTGTTGTATTCCAAGGTGGATATTCAGGGGATTGACTGTGAGCTAACGGAGATTGATTCTGCTTTGGATAAGGGCTTGAGAAATCTCCAGGGACGTATCCGTGAAACGGGTGCCGTCATTACCCGTGAGCAGATGCCGACATTGATGGCGGATGGGATCCAACTGATGCAGTTGTTCCAAAATCTGATTGGCAATGCCATTAAGTTTCGCAGCCCTGAGGTGTCTCCAGAAATTCATATCGGGGTAGAGCGTCAGGAAGATGACTGGCTATTTTCTGTAAGGGATAATGGTATCGGTCTTGGTCCCGAGTTTGCCGATCGCATTTTTGTGATTTTTCAACGGCTACATACCCGCGATGAGTATCCAGGTTCAGGCATGGGCTTAGCAATTTGTAAAAAGATTGTTGAATGTCACCGGGGCCATATCTGGGTTGAGTCTGAGGTAGGCCAGGGGGCCACATTCTATTTCACATTGCCAGTGGGAGGACGAGATCGTAGCAGTGGACGTAGGACGCAAAGTTATTTTCTTGATCGAAGATAATCGTGGTGATATCCGCTTGATTCAGGAAGCTCTCAAAAGCGCAGATACGCCCTGTGAGATTGCTGTCGCTAGAGATGGCGTTGAAGCGATGGCCTATCTGCGTCGAGAGGGGGATTTTCGACAGGTCCGGGTACCGGATTTGATTTTACTGGACCTCAACTTGCCTAAAAAGGATGGTCGTGAAGTGTTGGCCGAAATTAAGGCAGATCCTAAACTAAAACATATTCCTGTCGTTGTGTTGACTACATCTCGCAATGAGGAGGACATATTCAACAGTTATGACCTGCATGTGAACTGTTACATTGCCAAGTCTCGTAATTTAGCCCAGCTATTTAATATCATTCAAGGAATTGAAGAGTTTTGGTTGAAGACCGCCACACTACCCAATCCCTGACAGGCAATCAACTGGGCACTAAAAGTACCCAAGTTTTGTTAATTGAAGATAGCGCTGCTGATGCTCGACTATTGCAAGAATTTCTGAGGGAAACGCTATACGATGAGTTTCAACTCACCCATGTAGAACGACTGGGTAAGGCCTTAAGTAGACTAAAGACTCAGAACTATGATGTGATTTTATTAGATCTCACGTTACCTGATAGTGATGGTCTGAGTTCACTCAAGGCTTTACTCACTCAGTCATCGAGTATTCCGGTGGTGGTGTTAACCAATACTAATAATCCGGAACTGGCGATTGAAGCGGTGCGACAAGGGGCTCAAGATTATTTGATCAAGCGCCAAATGCACCACGAAGTATTGGTGCGATCGCTACGCTATGCCATCGAACGAAAACAGCAGGCCGAGGCTCTTCGTGTGGCCAATGAGGCCCTGGAAAATCGGGTACAGGCAAGAACTCAGGAGCTAGAACTGACCAACCAGCGATTGCGTCAGGAAATCAACTATCGCAAAACGGTACAGGAGCGGCTTATCCTGGCTCAAAAAGCTGGAAAAACCGGCATTTTTGAATGGAACATTCGCTCCAACCAGGTCACCTGGAGTGCCGAACTCGAAGCCCTCTATGGGGTTTCACAGGGTGGGTTTAATGGCTCCCATGATAGCTGGATTCAGTCTATCCACAGTGAAGACCGTCTGCGAGTAGAACAGGAGTTGTGGCACTCTGTTACTGTCGGCAGTGGCCTCAACAGTGAATTTAGAATCTCTCATCCCAGTGGCCTACGCTGGATCAGTGTCAAAAGCAGCATTTTTAACGGTGAGGATGGCAACCCCTCAAGAATGCTGGGAATCCACCTTGATATTACCGAGAAGAAACAGCTAGAAGCTCAATTTTTGCAGTCCCAGCGATTAGAAAGTTTGGGGGCTTTAGCCAGCGGTATTGCCCACGATCTGAACAATATTTTGACTCCGATTTTAGCGACTGGCCAGCTTTTGCCAATTACGTTAAGGGCTATTGATGACCGCTCTCAACAGCTGATTGATACCCTCAACTGTAGCGCTCAACGGGGGACAAAACTGGTCCAGCAAATTCTCTCCTTTGCCCAAGATGGCACCAGCATTAGCGATGTCATCTCCGTTGACGAACTCCTGACAGAAACCCATCAGATTGTGCAACAAACCCTACCCCAGGGCATTGAGATTGTCCTGGAGATGGCCGATGATCTTTGGTTGGTAAAAGGCAACGATACCCAGCTACACCAGGTGTTTATGAATCTTTGTGTGAATGCCAGGGATGCCATGGTGGACGGTGGCACTTTAAGGGTGTCGGCCAGAAATCTACTCATCGATGAGGCCTATTTACAGATGCATGCTGCCGCTACCCTGGGTCCCCACATCAAGGTGACCGTAGCGGATACTGGCACTGGCATTAGTCCCGAGATTCAAAAGCGTATCTTTGAACCCTTTTTTACGACCAAAGCGAAGAACCAGGGCACCGGTTTGGGTCTGGCGGCGGTACTCAATATTGTTAAAAGCCATGGCGGCTTTATTGACTTACAAACCGGCGTGGGACAGGGTAGTAAATTTCATGTTCATCTGCCTGCCGATCTCAACTCGGCTAATATCCCTACACCGTCATTAGAACTGCTGCAGGGGCATCAGGAAGTGATTTTAGTGGTGGATGATGATCTGTCCATTTGTAAGGTGCTGCAGATTGCGTTGGAGACCCACGGTTATCAGACGCTGATGGCCCATGACGGGCTCAGCGCGATCGCAATGCTAGCCGAATATCGCGCCCTGGTACGCTGCATTTTAATCGACCTGATGATGCCAGACATGGATGGAAAAACCGCCATTCCCCTGCTTCAACGGCTACAGCCCGATGTCAACATTGTGGCCATGACGGCAGAAACTGTTGCCGTCATGGAGCCCGAGGTAACAGTCATCGAGCTCAGCCTTAGTGGCGTTCTTAGCAAGCCCTTTACCACCCGCGATCTTCTCACCATACTGCAGAGACTAATTGCCTAGGGCAAAGGAAAGTTTAAAGGTGAGAACAACGATTTGATGCCTACGCTAACTTAGGATACTCCAGCGTTAACTGACGGGGAGTGGTGCGATGAACAATAGAAATATAGGACACCTTACTGCCCTCATGTTCAAGGTCCTCCACGTAGCCAGATTGATTATGTAGAGCCTCATTTTTAGACTTAAAGGGTCCAAAGTAATAATTACAATCAGGGGATAGGGCCTCTGGGGTAAAGGTGGATATTTCTAACCACCAGGATTTGTTAAATCGACCCAAAAGGTGACGGGTTAAATATTGCATAATTAGGGAAGGTTACTAAATTTTGTCCCTGGTCAAGATAAGCGATATGCCGCAGCAAGCAACAGAGATTTCACCTAGATCATGGCTACATGCGGCAATAAACTTTTAACTATCACACCACTTACTTTGTACTACACTGGCCTTTCCCCGCCTGCTAATCTTGATACCTTACGAACATCTGTAAGTCATCAAGTGATGATTAAAGGGGTGTGGGTTTATGCTTTGAGGCTAAAGGCCTTAATTTAAGACGGCTTGAGCCGATAAATTCACGGTTTTTTGACGCGTCCTTGGGGAGAAACAGTATCAGTCTTCAAACTGTTCTAAAACCTCGGGTTTTACGGTTAAAAGAGGCTCGGACTGGTCATTTTCTTGCACCAAGTGTTGAATTTCTGCTTCAAACTGCTGACGGCCAGCCTCAAAGAACCGTTGCGAGCTGTTGGGATAAGCCAAATCAGCGGCTAGTTGGGCCAGACTCCCCTGACCAATCGTGGTGGGTATTGATGAAGCCGATATTGTCTGGGCAACAGCAGGTTGAATATATCCCAGGAATATAACACCGCCAATAACAATCGACCTAACGGATTGCAACCTCACGGTAGGCAGTAGTGATTTCATAACAATCTCCTCCCGTTGGGACGTTGTTTTACTGATTCTACTTCTATATTAGAAAATTCTTGATAGAGTGTGGGTAGTTAATCAGTAACGGTGGGCCTGTCTTCACCGCCAGGTAAATAACTTTTATAAAACTCTGATAAGTTAACAAGCCTTTTCGACTTACATAGATAAGTAGATTTCCATCGATAGATTTCTATCGTGGTGCGATGCGCATATTGCTAGTAGACGATGATGAAGCGCTGATGGACACATTGGCCAATCACCTGATTCATCAACGCTATGCCGTGGATATTACCACCGATGGTCGGAGTGCCCAGGGGTACCTCGACATGTTTAATTACGACCTGGTGGTGCTTGATCTAATCCTGCCCGACGGCAGTGGTATTGAGTTTTGTCAGGCCTTTCGTAAGGAAGGATATGAACAACCAATCTTGATTTTGTCTGCAACGGACGCGCCCGCCCAAAAGGTTAGAGCCTTAGATGCCGGTGCCGATGATTACGTTGTTAAGCCCTTTGATTTGAATGAACTAGATGCCCGGATTCGGGCTCTGCTGCGCCGTGAACAGGTCGGCCTCCCGACGGTGTTGCAGCTGGGGGGGATTAATCTTGATCCAAGCACCTGTGAAACCACTTACAACGGCAGTCCGGTCCACCTCACCCCCAAAGAATTTTCCCTATTAGAACTGTTTTTACGACGGCCCAGTCGGGTTTACAGTCTGGATGCCATTATTGATGACCTTTGGGCCTTTGAGAATCCACCCAGTGAAGATGCTGTACGTACTCACATCAAAGGGCTACGTCAAAAACTTAGCGCTGTGGGTGCCCCCAAAAATTTGATCAAAACGGTCTATGGATTGGGCTATCGGCTCAATGTGAGTGAACCGGCAGAGTCTACACCCCTACCCCTATCCACCACCCTTGCTGTGGAGCAGGCCTGGCAAAAGTACCATGGTGTCATGCAGGAACGGGTGGCTGTGTTGGAAAGGGCCGCGATCGCACTACAGCAGGGGTCCCTGGGCCAGGACCTGTACCAAACCAGTCAAATGACGGCCCATAAACTAGTGGGGGCCTTAGGTAGCTTTGGTTTTCCCAACGGGTCCACCCTGGCTCAGCGTCTGGAAAAACTGCTACAAACCACCCCTTCCACCGACATTCCAGCCGCTCAATTTCATCAGCTGGTACAACAGCTGCGGCGAGAGATTGACGACACCTCCGTAGAAGAGGCGGCTGAAACCATGGCCTCTGGTGCTCCCCTCTTATTACTCATTAGTGCCGATAGTGATCTGATCGAGCAATTAAGTCTAGAAGCCACCCAACAATCCTTCCAGGTGCGCCAGGCCAATACCCTAATCCATGCCCAGCGGCTCCTACAGCAGCTCAAACCCCAGCTGGTTATTTTTGATTTACCCGCCATCCAGACAACCAAAACCCTACCCCCTCAGCTTTTAACCGACATCGCCAACTTTACAGAGCAGTTTACCGGTCCTTTTCTCGTCCTATTGCCGGCGTTGTCAACCCAGGCCCGATTACAGCTGCTACAGCAGGGAGCCAATCAGCTGATGGAGCGTACTAGCTCACCCCATCAGCTGATTGCCGACGCCATGCAACAGGTGCAGGCCATCAGCACTCCAGCCAAAATTATTATTGTGGATGACGATCCTCAAATCCTCAACGTTCTGCAAATGAGCCTGGCCCCCTGGAAATTTGACATCATCCCCTTGACCGATGGGCAACAACTTTGGACCACCTTAGAAACGACTGAGCCCGATGCCCTGGTACTAGATATCACCATGCCAGACCTGGACGGCATAGAAATCTGCCAGCTGCTGCGAGCCGATCCACGCTGGCGCAATCTGCCCATCTTATTTCTCACGGTCCATGAAGCAGAAACCACCCGAGGTCGTGCTTTTCGATTTGGTGGGGACGATTTTATTAACAAATCTGTGGCCGCCTCCGAGCTAGCGGTGCGTATTCTCAACCAGATCAAACACCGAGAGCCATCGTAATCCGCTCAGTCAACTCACACTAAGCTAGGTGGGTAGTAGCCTAAGCCTTCAACAAAACGATCACAAAATTCGTGCAGTTCTGTTGGAGCTGGCACACCGTGGGACACCACTACAATTTGATAATCATTCATTACCTCAGTGGGGCTATAGCCTTGATCCAGAGCCTGTAGAGTATTACGCACCTGCATGGATGGCGTATGGGGGATGCCATTTTCCTGCAAAAATGCGATCAGATCTAGCTCAGCTGGAACGCTTAAAGGATGTCTCAACTTGAGACGCATTACCCAACGGTCAATCAGATAGATCACCGTCAAAGACTCCAGCGGTAGACCGCTCATCTGAGATAAACGGTCCATCACCCTTAAGATGAGACTCACATTTGCGAAGCTGTAGATATATTGCATTGCCATTGCCTCCTAACAGTTACACCATAGGGAGCAAATCTGAAGAAAATGTGAGGGATAGCGACGGCAGCCGCCCTCAATGAAATAACTTAATATTACGTAATATTCAGCTGTAACGGCGTGTAACGAACTTATCCTCAGACCTCGTATTCTTAATCAGTCTGGATAGGATAGGCAGAATATAGAGGTGGTAGGCCTATGGGCAGTTCTGAGCAGTATCAAGGCAAGCCATCGTTGCTTGGAAAGGACCTGGAGCAATTTTTTGCCATTATCCCCAATCTGCTATGTCTCCTTGACTCTGACGGTTGCTTTAAACAGCTGAGCCCCCAAATTTTTGAAATATTGGGCCATGCTCCATCGGCCCTACTCGCTCACCCATTTCTAGACTTTGTCCATCCCCAGGACCATGGCACCAGCGAACAGGCCATGGCTACCCTGGTCCACGGGAAAGCGATCACGTTTGAAAACCGCTATCGCTGTGCCAATGGGGGCTATCGCAATTTGGTATGGAACGCCATTGGGCAAGCCGATTGTGTCTATGCCACCGCCATCGATATCACGGCTCAACGGCAAACGGAACAGACCCTGGAGCAGGAACGGGATTTTTCAAAATCAATGTTAGATACGGTCCATGCCATTAACGAACGGACGCAAACCAAAACTGCCCTGCTGGATCATCCCCAAACCTTAGCCACTATTTTTGACCTGGCAGGGGAAGCAATCATCTGTATTGACCAACGACAGCATATTCGGCTGTATAACCAAACAGCTGAACGAATTTTTGGTTACACGGCGGCTGAAGCGGTTGGTCAACCTCTAGATATTTTGTTGCCAGAAGGTCTTCGACAGATTCACCGACAGCATATCAGGGACTTTGGTGAAACCGCCATTGCTAGCCGTCGCATGGGGGAACGGCGGGGACAGGTGAATGGTCAGCGTAAAAATGGGGAGATTTTCCCGGCCTCCGCCTCGATTTCTAAAAGTCAAACTAAAAATGGTCTTTGGTTTACCGTGATGCTCCAGGATGTTACGGAGCAACAGCGGGCAGAGGCGGCTAGCCGTCGTAGCGAAGAACGGCTGCGGACCACCACCAATGCCCTGCCGGTGCTGATTGCCTATATTGATGCCAATCAGCGCTACCGGTTTAATAATCGAGCCTATGAGGACTGGCTGGGGGTGCCGTACCAAACCCTGGAGGGTCAGTCTCTTGCAGATGCATTGGGGCCTGAGATTTACGACCGGATTCAGCCGTATTTACACCAGGCCCTGAACGGTGAGAGCGTCACTTTTGAGGTGGAGTTTCTCGACAGCGATCGCCCTTACCGCTGGGTCAGTGTTAACTATCAGCCAGATATTCAAAATGGTGAGGTGCAGGGATGTTTTGCCCTGACTCAAGATATTAGCGATCGCAAAGCTGCCGACCAGCTCAAACACGAATTTGTCTCGGTGGTGAGCCACGAGCTACGCACCCCGCTCACCTCAATCCATGGGGCCTTAAAGCTGCTAACCACCGGCCAGTTGGGGCAGTTAGAACCCCAGGGACAGGAGCTTTTGGAAATCGCCCTCAACAATACAGAACGACTGACCCGGTTAATTAATGATGTGCTTGACCTGGAGCGGATCGAGTCGGGCCGGATCAAAATGATCAAGGTGCGCTGTCAGGTGGTACATCTATTACAGCAGGCGGCCCAGGCCATGATGTCCATGGCTCAGACCCAGGGGGTAACACTCCGGGTGGTGCCAACGGATGCCTGTATCTATGCCGACCCTGACCATGTCGCCCAAACCCTAACTAACCTGCTAAGCAATGCCATTAAATTTTCTCCCCGTGGTGAAACGGTTATTCTCAAAGCTCTAGAACAGCCACATCAGGTTTTGTTTAAGGTGATTGACCATGGTCGAGGGATTCCAGAAGATAAATTAGAAACCATTTTTGAACGATTTCAGCAGGTGGATGCGTCGGATACACGAAAGCATGGGGGCACGGGGCTGGGATTAGCAATCTGTCGTGAGATTGTTCAACATCACCATGGTCGGATCTGGGTGACCAGTATCCACGGCCAGGGCAGTACCTTTTGTTTTACGTTGCCCAAAACGTCTACGACCGATGACTCACCATGACTAGCCGACAAATTTTGTTGATTGATGATGAAATGGATATTCAGACAGTGGCCAAAATTGGGCTAACCCTGAATACGGACTGGGTCGTGACAACGGCAAACTCTGGGGAAGCGGGATTAGACGTTGCGATCGCCATCCACCCGGACGTGATTTTATTAGATGTAGCGATGCCTGGCATGGACGGGTTAGCAACACTGGCAGCCCTCAAAAACAATACAATAACAGCCGATATTCCAGTCGTCTTTTTAACGGCTAAGGCCCAGGCGGCAGATCGACGACGTTTGTATGAGGCAGGAGCCTCTGGAGTGATTACCAAACCGTTTGATCCGACTACATTAGCCAGTCAGGTAGCTGGCTTTTTAGCCTGGTCGCTTTAGGGGGATTGCATTACATTAACAATTTGTGTCACTTCAAATAAAATACGTCACCATAGGAGCATCGTTGGAGACAGTGTTGACGAAGGGCGAAGAATTATTATCTCGCATCTTTGCAAAGATGCGCTGTGTCTGTTGTCAAAGATACTCACAACAGGCCGTCAGCTAGACCCCATAGATTCGCTTAAGTTCTCTATAGTCGGTGTTCCGCCACAGCGCCAAACTGTTTCTTAATTACTAGAGACTCTCATGTCTTTAGCCCAAATGCACTTAGCTAGTACGGGAGACAGACAATGGTAAATGTTCAACAGCTACGCCACGAATACAACCAGGGCTATCGTGACTTTTCAGGCATCAGCCTCCACGGTGCTGACCTCAAACAAGCCCACCTTAGCGGTGTGGACTTTAGTCAGTGTGACCTCAGCGGAGCCGACCTTACTGGGACAGATCTGAGTCGCAGCAATTTGGATAGCGCTAATCTCACCGACGCAGAACTCACTAAAACAGACCTGAGCGGCGGCAAACTTATGGGTGCCAATTTTATTGGGGCCGACCTAACCGGTGCCAGTCTTGTCGGTGCTGACCTCACCAATGCTGACCTGAGGATGGCTAATTTAGAAGGAGCCGATCTCAGAGGGGCTAATCTTACCGCCGCTATTGTTAGCGGAGCTAATTTCTGTAATGCCAATCTCACTGTCGCTTGTCTGGATAAAACTGATTTAGAAGACGTTGACCATGATGGTGCAAACCTCTGTCATCTCAGGACTCCCGTAATGAATGGAGCGGCTGCAGAACATCGATGGGTGAGTTGGGGAGCCCATTAGATCAGAGATAGCATTAGATCAGAGATAATAGAGGGGCTGGCACAAGGTACAGCCCCTACAACAAAACCCATATCAGGGTCACTAAAACCAAATTTTGAACCAAATTTTGTATTACGATTCCGCCAAAACCAACGGCTTCCTAATCGCCGCATTCAAAACAGAATACGCCTGCCTAACAACACCATTATCCATCTCTGGCATCTCCTGACGACAGTCTGGACAATACAAATACACCTCACCATGGCGAATATGGCGTAGCAGCGAACTATTGCAGCAAAGACAATAACTCATAATCACCTCCAAACTGTAGAGCCATATTAGTCATAGCCTACGAAGTTGAGGATTTTATGAAGGCGTACTCAAGAACAGCTGATGTATCGCATTGCCTCAAATTTGGAGTTTCTCTTTAGAAAATCTCCACCTGGTTAATCCCGATAACAATAGACAAATTCTTTTAGATAGAAAAGAGTCTTGGTAAAAAAGCCTTTATTATTGCAAGACTATTCTCCACTCACGACTCCCCACTCCCCTGCTCTCCCTCATCCTTGCCCCCCTTATCCTGCTGGGCTCCCACTGCCAGTTCTATATGAAACGTATTGCCCGTAGACTGTTCCAGGGCCTGCAATAGTCTCAGCTGCAGCAGCGTCGGATTTTGATTGGTGAGCCGGGCAGCATTGGCCAGACTTCTGAGGGCGGCAGTTTCTCCACGGGCGCGTTCTAATTGGGCTAACCCCTCCTGACGGGCCTGGACGATTTGGGCATAGAGCTTTTTAAGTTCTCCCGGCAGCATCAAATCGCGAATGCTCAGGCTGGTTAGCTGCAGCCCCAACTGAGTCACCTGACCAGCGGTGATGTCTAGCAGTTGTTGATTGAGCTCAGTGTTGCCGAGCAAATCATCCATTGCCACTGTGCTCACCATCTGTCTTAGCCCTGTTTGCACAATCATATACAGCCCCTGACGATAATCAGCCACCTGGTTAATGGCCATGGCCGGGTCGCTGACCTGATACACCGCCGTCAGGCTCACCTTTAGCCCTACACCATCCGACGTTAGCACCGCCTGTCCTGGCACACTCAGATACTGAGGTCGCATATCGATTTTACGGATCGTAGTACTGCCAAAGACCCAGAGCCAGTAATGCCCTGGCCCCACCACTTGTTTAAAGCGACCCTTGACATATTTCAGACCGCGCTCATATTCAAAAACCGTAATCCGAATGGGAAACATGAAAAGCTTAAAACTCTTCGATGAACTACCACGGCACCTGGGCGAAGGTCTTAACCTGCAGAGCCCATTTACACTAAAAGTAATTTATCGAAGAGCAGATAGGGGTTGAACCTAGTAGATGAAGGAACCATCTTCCAATCGAGGAGGCAATGGACAACCCTCAGCCAGTTGATACTGACCCGAGGTGCTAACCGATCCTCGATGCAGCTAGGCTGCCCAGATTCAAGCAAATGACATCCTGCCAGCAGTCAACGCCGACCAACTTAAACCTTTGCTGTTTTTACCTTCTCCGCCAAACCCAAGGCCTGCAAAAAACGAATTACGTACCAGACCGGATCAATCTCCCACCAGTTTTTTTGAAAACAGGCGGACGATTGACAGGCATGGTGATTGTTATGCCAGCCTTCACCGTAGGTCAAAATAGCCACCCACCAGCAGTTAGTGGACATATCGTCGGTATCGGTCGGGCGATAGCCAAACTGATGACAGGCGCTATTGACAAAACAGGTGCCATGGAAGCTAATTAGCAACCGCACAAATACCCCCCATACCAAAAAGGGCATCCCCCCCAGTAAAAACAGCAGTGCCCCCAAGGCCACCTGCAGCGTGATGTAGTGGTTGTGGCAAAACTGGTAGAACTTATCGTCGCGAATGTCCTTAGTCATACGCGGCAGCATAGAGTGGGTGGGCACCGTGTGCATTAACCAATTGATGTGGCTCCACCAAAATCCTTTGCTGGCACTGTGGGGATCAAGCTCTTTATCGGTGTGCTTGTGGTGCAGACGATGATAGCCAACCCAGCCATACACCCCCCCCTGAAATGCCAGGGTGCCAAGCAAAATAAAACAATGCTCCAACCATAGCGGCACTCGCAAGCTACGATGGCTGGCCAACCGATGAAACCCCAGGGAAATACCTAGCCCCTGGGTGATAGCGTGTAAAAAAACAGTCACTCCTATGGCGCTCCAGCTAAAGTTGCTGGGCAGCAGCGCGAGCAGGGCAAGTAAATGAAGAATGATTGTCGAAACCGTCACCGACCAGCGTAACCGGGGGATAGGCAAAGCTGCTGTAGTCACCAAAAGAAATTACCTAATAAGAATTATTGAGGGGTTATTCCCTTTAGGCAGACTAACATACTCGCCTGATATCGCTGTGTCTAGGAGAAATTAACCAACCTTTGGTAGGACGACCAAGCTCGCTAAGTATATTTATTCTCTCCATTGGATTATTCAATCGGTGTTTAATCGACCATGGCGGTCCCCCTTTTTGTCGGGTGCTAGGGCTGACGAATATCTTGCAAAGCGCTGATTAGTAATGGCTAACCTGGTTTCTGATAGATAAATAAATAGGCGATTGACTAGTCCTCCTCTGGCTTAGGCAACTGCGTAAATCCCCCATGACAGGATGGTGAAAGCGATAAGCTAGTTAAGGTATTGCGATTTCTCCATTGAATGCAACCGTCAGAACTATCTACCAACCCACCGCTTAAACTGGATACTAGCCTGGAGTCTAATACGGTTGGGTTTGATAGCCATGAACCGCCAGACCAGTCGCTGATCAATGCCTGTGTCCACTGTGGGTTTTGTCTGACCACCTGCCCCAGCTATCGGGTCATTGGTAAGGAAAATGACTCCCCCCGAGGACGGATTTATTTGATGGATGCCATTAATCAGGGGGAGGTACCCCTGACGGATGCGGCGGTGAGTCACTTTGAGTCTTGTTTAGGCTGTCTGGCTTGTACGACGGCCTGTCCCTCTGGCGTACAGTACGACCGGCTGATTGATTCGGTTCGATCGCAGGTCAACCGCAATCACCAGCGTCCCCTCCCCGTCCAGCTGCTACGCCGACTGATTTTCTCCCTATTTCCCTACCCTGACCGCATTCGGCTGTTGCTGAGTCCCCTTGCCCTTTACCAGGGGTTGGGGCTGTCAAAACTGGTGCGCAGCACCGGCCTGCTAGATCGCTGGGCCCCGCAGCTGGCGGCCATGGAATCCATCTTGCCCACGGTCACCCCCAAATGTTTTCAAGATAATTTGCCAGAAACCGTGCCAGCCGAGGGCACCCAACGCTATCGGGTGGGCATGATTTTGGGCTGTGTCCAACGGGTATTTTTTGCCAACGTTAACGAAGCCACCGCCCGTGTCCTCAGCGCTAATGGCTGTGAAGTCGTTATCCCCAAAAGCCAGGGATGCTGCTCGGCCCTACCAGCCCACCAGGGGGAAACAGAGCAGGCCCAAGCCCTGGCCCGACAGATGATTGACAGCTTTGCCGACACTGGGGTGGACTACATTGTTATCAACGCCGCTGGCTGTGGTCATACTCTCAAGGACTATGGCCACAGCTTGCAAGATGACCCAGAGTATCGAGAAAAAGCCATTGCCTTTAGCCAAAAGGTGCGCGATATCCAAGAATTTTTGGTGGAGGTGGGTCTTACATCAAAACTGTCTGCCATTACCCAACAGCCCCTCAAACTGGTGTATCAAGATGCCTGCCATCTGCGCCATGGCCAGGGCATTACCGAGGCCCCGCGTCAGCTGTTGCGTCAAATCCCTGGGGTGACTGTGACCGACCCCATAGACGCCGAACTGTGCTGTGGTAGTGCGGGTGTATACAATATGCTGCAGCCCGATGTGGCCAACGAACTCGGCCAGATGAAGGTGACCAATTTGGTCAATACCGGAGCCGCCCTAATTGCGTCTTCTAATCCAGGCTGTGGTCTACAAATTCAAAAACACCTGTCACATCAGGGGCACACCATGCCGCTGATGCATCCCATCGAACTCTTGGATCGCTCGATTTTAGGGGAACAACTGGGGTAAACCCCTACGTCAACCTACCTAGATTGGTATTTGTTCCCCTAAAATTTTCGGATAGGGTGTTAGATAAGAAGTACTTATTATGTAAGTAATTACTGTCACACTATCGCTAGCCTGTCGGACCCCCTTCCTAGTTCCAGGAGCCCGAAAATTTAGTCATAGCCAAGTCAAGAATACTTAGTCAACAGTTTAGGGTGACCAGGCTCCGATGCGGTAGAAGAATCTAGGGTTAATGGATAATATCCTGCAGGCTATTCTCTCTTTGAATATTTATGGGGCTCACCAGTTCTGCGAGCAATGGCTACTGCTTGGTCTGCACGTTAGCAGCAGTGCGGTGATTGGCCTGGCTTATCTGGCCACGTTTCTAACACTCTTTTATTTCACCTACAAATATTACCGTGGCCTCACCTCTACCCGATTGTTTTGGCTGCTGGGAACATTTATCGCTCTTTCTAGCCTGGGGTATTTGCTAGATGCAGTCAAAATTTGGCACCCTGCCCCTGGTTTAACGGTGACGGTGCAAGGCTTGACCGCCGTCGTTGCTGTTTTTACAACTCTGGAACTGATGATTCGGTTGCCAAAGTTGCTATCCCGGAAAAATGCTGCAGAATTATCGGCGGTCAACAAAAAACTCAAGACCGAAATTTACCGCCGTCGCGATGCCCAAACGGCCTTTTATGGCTTAGTTAGTTCCACCTCAGTCGCTACGGGAGAAGATTATTTTTCAACCTTAGTGGTCAGCCTGGCGATGATTCTCAACGTGCGCAATGTGGTCGTTGCGGAACGTGTGGAGCCAGATTCCTTGGAGCTAAAAACTCTGGCACTGTGGCGAGGGGACGATTTTCAAGACAATATTACATTCTCTGCAGTTGATACCCCCTGTGCCCAGGCCATCAACACGGGCAAGGTGCAATATTGCACAAACCTGGTGCTCCCAGACGATCATCCTCTGACTAGCCTGGGAGCTACCCGCTATTTAAGTGCGCCGCTGCTCGACGGTGAACACAATGTACTTGGCACTCTATTTCTGTTGAATACAGGACCGCTGGAAGATCCTGAAATGGCCAAGTCGTTTTTGCAGGTATTTGCGGCTCGATCGGCAGCAGAACTCAAGCGACACCAGGCAGAACAGGCGTTATTTAATGCCTATGACGATCTGGAACTGCGGATTCAGCAGCGTACCCTGGAATTGCAAAATGCAAAGGATGCGGCTGAAATCGCCAACCGTGCCAAGGGAACATTTTTAGCTAAAATAAGCCACGAGTTGCGCACTCCCCTCAATGCGATTTTGGGCTTCACTGAGCTGATGTCCGAGGATCCTGAGCTGTCCTTAGACCATAGTCGTGCCCTCGATATTATTGACGCCAGCGGTTCCCATTTGCTGGATTTGATCAACAATATCCTGGAATTTACCAAGTTGGAAAATGGTCATGTTAGCTTACAGCCTAGTGCCGTAGATCTTAAAACGCTGCTCCACCAGGCGGGGGGGATGCTGCGGCTGAAAGCGAAGGAACAAGGGTTATGTCTAAAGGTGGAGTGCGATCGCAACCTGCCCCACCGCAGCCTGATCGACGGTAGCAAGCTACGGCAAATCGTTCTCAACATGCTAGAGAACGCCATCAAGTATACCGACGAGGGCCAAGTTTGTCTCAAAGCCTACGCTATCCACCAGGAGGATAGAGCACAGCTAGGTCTGGAAATCTCTGACACTGGCCAGGGGATTAGCGCCAGTGAACAACGACGAATTTTTAATCCCTTTTACCAGTCTTACACCCTATCCACCGCCCATGATGCCGGCGAGCATGGAGTCGGTCTCGGCTTAGCCATCTGCCAGGGTCTGATCAAACTAATGAACGGCCACATTAGCTGCCATAGTGAACTTAATCAGGGCACCACATTCTACATCCATCTGCCCATCCAGCTGCTTTCCTCCTATCCATCATCCCCATCCGCTCCCCCTGTACGTCCCATCAGCCATTCTCCCCTGGGTAAAGAACAATACGAGATTTTAGTGGTGGAAGACGCACCAACCAATCGCTTGTTACTCAACAAAGTGCTCGGCAATGCAGGATTTAAAGTCCGTGAAGCCGAAAATGGACAAGAAGCCATCGACCAATGGCAAACATCTCGCCCAGACCTGATTTTGATGGATATTCAAATGCCCATCATGAATGGCTATGATGCCACCGCCCACATCAAGCAACAGGATCCACAGCTACCCATCATTGCTCTCACCGCCAGCACCTTTGAAGCGCAACTTGATGAGATTTTTTCCGTTGGCTGTAATGCCTGTATCCACAAGCCATTTAACCGTGAGCACCTGCTGAGTACCATCTACGAAAACCTGGCGGACACCACCACCTATCCTGATCAAGACCTGGTCGTATCCTGACGCAGGGGGCAAAACTGAGAACTTCCATAGCCTGACCCGTACCAGCAGAATTTAGTAAAACCCATTAAACTGCAGGAGGAAACAGTGATACAGTCCTCCCATCCATGAGCAACTGGAAAATTAAACTCCTCTATGACGGTGATTGTCCCCTATGTTTGCGCGAGGTTAATTTTTTACAAAAGAAAGACAACGGTCGCGGATTAGTCGCCTTTACAGACATTGCAGCCGATAATTACGATCCAGCCAACCATGGCAATGTCTCTTTTGAAGCCGCCATGGCCCGCATTCATGCTATTCTGCCGGACGGCACAGTGATCCAAAATGTAGAGGTATTTCGTCGGGTGTATAGCGTACTGGGCATTGGTTGGATGTATGCTCCCACCCAGTGGCCCGTCCTTGGTCCCGTGATCGACAAACTCTACGATATCTGGGCTGACTGGCGACTTAAACTCACCGGTCGTCCTGATTTAGCCACCATCATTGCCCAACGTAACCAGCGCTGTCAGCCCCAGGAAACCTGTCAGCTATAGACCGTCCATGCCCATCGACCTGAGAAGCGATACAATCACTCAGCCCACCCCCGCTATGCGCGAAGCCATCGCCACGGCCGATGTGGGAGATGATGTCCTGGGAGACGATCCGACCGTTAAGCAACTGGAGCGCTACGTTGCCAGTATCTTAGGCAAAGAAGCAGCGGTGTTTATGCCGTCGGGCACCATGACCAACCAGATTGCCCTGCGCACCCATACAGAACCGGGAGATGAAGTTATCCTGGAATCCCAGGCCCATATTTATTATTACGAAGGAGGGGGACCCGCCGCCCTATCCGGTGTGATGTGTCGTCTGATCAGCGGCGATCGCGGCATCTTTACCGCAGCGGACCTGGTCCAGGTGTTACGCCCCAGCGACGTCCATTTCCCTCGAACTAAACTAGTCTGTTTAGAAAATACCCACAATCGTGGCGGGGGCAAGATATATCCCCTCTCAGAGATCAAGGCCATTGCCAATATTTGTCAGCAGTACGACCTCAAACTCCATCTGGACGGCGCTCGTCTTTGGAATGCCTGTATTGCTACCAATATGGCAGAAGCCGACTATGTTGCCGACTTTGACTCTGTCAGCGTTTGTTTTTCCAAGGGGTTAGGGGCTCCCGTTGGTTCTGCCCTGGCGGGTTCTGCTGAGTTTATCCAACGAGCGCGACGATTTCGAAAAATGTTTGGCGGTGGCATGCGACAAGCGGGCATGCTGGCAGCGGGAGCCATCTATGCTCTCAAACACCACCGTTCACAGCTTAAAGAAGATCATCTAAATGCCCAAACCCTGGCCCAGGGACTGGAGTCAGTCAAGGGAATTACCATCGATACCACCGCTGTCCAGACCAACATTGTGTTGTTTCAAACCGTAGCCATCCCTGCCCCTGAACTGGTAGAGCGCCTCAAACTCAAGGGGGTATACATGCTGGCAGTGGGGACAAATACCATTCGAGCAGTCACCAACTTGATGGTCAACGATCAACAAATTCAGCAGGTACCCCACCTAGTGGAACTGACCCTCAACGACGGCTAAACCCATGGGTAATAGTCTCACGGCGCATCTCTATGGTGCTTGGAAACAAGCCGTCCTAGAGGAGAAAATTGTCAACTTATTTGATGCCAACAAGGACGATGTTGCCGGTAACTGGAGCCAGGGCGATCAGATTGTCTATGGCATTCGCCAGGTAAATGGTGAACTCACCTACTATGCCAAAAATCTTACCCGGTCCCATGAAATCCAGGGGGGGACCGAACGTAAACAGCTAGGAGATACAGGCTACATTTGCCAATTTAATAGCTACCGAGCCCTTAGACCCGGTGCCAGCAACCGACCGATCGGACGCCAGCCTGATATTTCAGCCGCTATAGAAGACTGTCGATTTCACTGTCAGAACGCTGATCACCCGATCAGCCTATTGCATCGAAAACCATTACTCACTGCTAAATTTAAGCATTCTGAATGGTATGCCCACTACAATGTTGCTCCCCTGGACCAGGGTGGTCACTTTCTTTGGGTACCCAAAGGGCCAGCCGACAACCCCCTTCCCCACAGTCCTCAAGAACTCTCCTTTGAGATTTTAGACGACGCTCTGCAAATCTACAGTCAGCTCAACCACACCATTCTCTTTTTTAATACCCTCCATGCTGGGGCATCGGTCAACCATATCCATCTGCAGGCCCTGTATCAACGCTATCCACTCCCCATCGAATCAGCCACCATCGTCGATTACAAGGGATATCGTCTACTAGACAACTATCCGATTCAGGCCATTGTTTTTTCCACCCACACCCCCGTCCAAGAAATCTTCACCTGTGTAGACCGGCTACGACAGGAAACCGTACCGTTTAACCTGATCATGGTTAAAGATTGGATTCTAGTGGTGATGAGAAACATTGACCATGAAATTGTCTCAGAGTTTCCAGGGGATGGCTTTGCAGCGTTGGGAATGTGCGGTGTGATTACCACCGTCGATCGCCATGCTTATGACGGGGTAACAGTCGCCATGATTGAAAGCACCTTTAGCAAAATGGTGATTCCAGCCAAACAGATTATTGACCAATGGCTCGCGCAATAACCCCGGAAGGTGGGCATAGCCCACCAAACACCGGCACTTAGAAATAAACAGCCCCTACAGTGTCGTAGTACACCACAGTTGATGTATCTAAAATATTGGGCCATTTGGTATCAGCTTTAGCAATGTTGCCAGGAACATCTGCTTGCCATTCCTGCTGCACAGCCGGACTGTAGTTGAGATAAAGCTTGCCATCGACAATTTCCCAAGCTTCGGGCACAGTGGATGCCATGTTGCCTTCGCTCAGAGCCTTGGCACAGTAGCCGCCATACTGAGGAGCATAGACCTCAGGGTTGCTAGCAAAAAGCTCTTTATTTGCTGCACTGGAAAATCGCCAGGTGGCACCGCTCCATTCATATTCGTAGGTGCTACTTCCCTCTACAGGCGCACCTGCAGTGAAATAGGCAACTGGGTCATAGCCGCGAATTGCCAGGTTGTCCTCAGTCTGAGGATCGGCAAAGACAATGGGAACGCTAGTTTCAGATTGAGTTGCTGCAGCGGCGCAGGGATTAGCCGCACAGGGATTAGCAGCGCAAGGATCAGCTGCACAAGGATTAGCTGCACAAGGATTGGCCGCGCAAGGATCAGCTGCACAAGGATTAGCTGCACAAGGATTAGCAGCGCAAGGATTGGCTGCACAAGGATTGGCTGCACAAGGATTGGCCGCGCAGGGGTCAACAATAGACGCCGCGCAGGGCTTAGCTGCACAGGGATTGGCCTGGGCGCTGGTGAATTGAGCCGCACCCATCACGGTGGTAACGCTAACAATAGAAGCAGCAACGAGAGTGGAAATATAGGTAATCTTCATAGGTATGGTTTAGGAGAAAGCGGGAACATGTAATCTCAAAGCACCAGAGGTATCTTGCCATTAGCCTTTGTCTCAAACCTGAGATTTTACTGAATTAACCCTTAGCTTTTATCAGTTTTTAATGAGTCCTTTCTCATGGAAGCTCCCATCCCATCACTACTGCCAGGCAGAGACATCATAGCTATACTGCTTACCAGTAGTCAGACACCACCCGATCATGCGAGGGGTGTCTGACTTCAGGACTGGAAGAAACGATCCAGGGTTTGTTTAACTTCTATATCAGTTGCTTTTTTCATCACCCAAAATGTTGTCTCCCAAGAAAAGAAAGATACGCCACCATAGCCCGCTTGCTGAACAGCGGCAATCTCATCAATGGTGCGGTTAAAGTCTTTAGCAGCCGTCAATGGTCCGGTATATAAACCAATGGCAATGGGTACCTGGGTACGAAGATTATGAAACCCGCTGTTGTAGAGATCGTTTTCAAAAATGTTTAGATCGTCTCGATATAGCTGCACCACCACTTCGTCAACAATGCCCAGGTTGACCCATTGAACCCAGTCCTGGAGATATTTTCGATAGGCAAATCCGGGAGGGTTAGGGGAGACGGAAATAATCACCTCGGGACGTACCGCTTTGACGGCCTGGGTGATGTCGGTTAACAGGGTGGTAATGGCATGGGCCCGCCAGGCAACCCAGCCTGGCGCACTCGGATCGTCGGGGGGTGGGGTACCGCCATGGCTCTCTTTGTAAAGCTCTACTGAGTAGGGGTCATAGCCCATGGAAATCGGCAAACTAAAATGATCATCAAGTTGGATACCGTCCACCGGGTAGCGATCAACCACATCCACAATCAGGTCGATCAAAAACTGCCGTACTTCTGGATGCATGGGGTTTAACCAGGCCAGGTTACCGCCACTAATTTCCATCTGAAAGTTTTGGATGGGTTTGGGAAATAGGGGATGGGGAGACAGCGGTGCGGGAACAGTATCGCCTGATTGATTTGTAGTGAGCCATTCAGGATGGGCTCTGGCGATGGGTGAAGAGGCCGGTATCATCAGCCCATATTCAAACCAGGGGATCAGCCGCATGTTGTGACGATGGGCCTGACGGGTAAGGCTATGGAGAATGTCGTCGAAGGGATAGAGGGGGACGTTGGCGATGCGATCGCAGCACTCCCCCCCCGCCTCCTTAGTCACCTGATTGGGATACAGCGTATACCCCTGATTCCATACACTGGGATACAGCGTATTGATGCGATGCTCTGCCAGATTTGCCACGGCATCATCCAGTCTGAAGCTGAAAAAATTTATCGCCGCCGCCGTATTGGTCATCCACACCCCACGAATTTCATTCGTAGCGGTTAGTTGCACCACCGGAGCTTGCCAGCAAGCCATCACCAGCCATAGCGCCAAAATTGCCAGTGCATAATAGCGACGGCGTTTCTGAGCTCGTTTTTTAGCCCGTTTCTTTTTCGCCGCAGCTTTAGTATCAGCAGCACTATCAGGAAAGGTCGCCTCAGACATTCACCACCGACCAACGAGACTCCAGATACTTCACTACGCTATCTTCACTGTGGTGACCAATTATTTCGGTGGCATGTTGCCGTAGCTCAGGGGTAGCGTTAGCAGTCGCAACAGCCACATTCGCCAGCTGGAACATCGAAATATCATTGTTATGATCCCCAAACACCGTCAGGTCATAGTGCTGCAAATCATGGAGTAACTGCAGCTCACGAATGCCATTGGCCTTTGTTGCCGTTTGATCTTGCAACGTCAGCCAGTACCAGTCCGGCTGGTAAGGATTCTCAAACAAATGCATATCCAATCGGTTTGGAAACCGCTCTGTTAACGATTGCGCCAGAGCCGTCAGCCGTTCCTGGGTATCAATCAGCGTCAGCCGCATCACCCGTTCATCAAGCACGTTGGTGGGATCAGAACAACAGTGCCAGCGTCCATCTTCATTGCCCTTAGCATCATCGATGTACCATTGAATCCCGGCATTCACATCCGTCGTGAAATACACATGATCATCTTGACCGTTGTAGCTAGAAATCAACGGCTTCACATCATGAGCCTGCACCACGGTTAGAATATCTGCCGCCAGATCGGTACAGATATCATTAACAAACAGATGATCCCCAGTCACCAGATCTGTAATGTAGGCTCCATTTAACTCAATTACTGGAAATGGCAGCGACACCCCTTGAAAGATAGGACCCACAGAACTCACACTGCGAGATGTCGCAACAGTAAAAGGAAGACCGGAGGCCAACAGGCGATTTAGCGTATCTCTTGTGTAGGTGGATAGGGTGGCAGTGGGGTTAAGTAACGTACCATCGAGATCCGAAACATACAGTGTGGGCATTAGTGTTTTTCAGTGGAAAATTTCCCAAATTTAAGGAAAATTAAACAGACAAAGCGATGTCCCATCTAGTTATGGCAGCTATTGCTTTGATTGTCTAGAAGTTGTGTGGTAAACATCATTAATTGATACATGGCTGATTGATTATAAATACGGTGGCATCTCTCTAACAGACTATTGCATGGAGTATTTTAGCAACGGTTCCCCTTGGGAAGGCAGGGTTGTTTCGTGTTTACTAGAGAAAATCTGTAAGGCAGATGACTTCGTTCATGGTGAATTGAGATATGATCGGAGGGAACCAAAGCCGGTTGCTTGGGGTCCCTCCGAGTTCCCCAAACCCCCATGGCTAGGGCCGGGAGGCCGCCCTAGAACCCAGCCTACTGGGTTGTCCTCAGTTGCATTAAAGTGGGAGTTACGGCGGGGTCGATTAATCAGGTTATTGCATTGTTGTTTAGGCCATCTTCAGGTAGATTATGCCTTTCCTTAAATGAGCTTTCAATGCCTTCAGATTTTCTGTCCAGACAATGAGACAGCCTTTCCTCGGTAGGAGGGACCAGATGTCGCCAAGCATTTAGCAACGCTAGATTGTCTGCCTAAACATTTTCAAAAGCGGAGAGATCAAGAGAGTCAATCGTATTGAAAAACATCATCAGTCGCTCAACAATCTTAGCAACACCACCCTCAACATTTGACTCAATATTCAACGGCAACACGGGATCATGGAGAGACAGTCGTAACAGAAACCAGCCGTTCTCTTCAGGTGAAGAACAGGCGACACGAATACCCTCATAGTTGTTGGGGACTAGCGACCAGCTAGATTGTTCAGTGACAAATGTCTTGAGCTGTTCAATAACATTCTCGCCGTAAGCCTTAAACTCATCCACACCAATCTTGATGCGAATTTCACGACTCTCCTTGGGTTCTTTGAGGGTGGCAATCAAATCTGTTAAAGAGCGTCCTGCCTGGTTTGCTCTAGCTAGCTCGATCAACAACTTACTAACCAGGTAAGCACCATCGTCTAGAAAATAATTCTCTCGCATGGCCCCATGGCCAGAGGTTTCGATAGCGAGCCAGGATTCTTCACCGGTTTGGTTAAGACGAACGGCTTCGTTGATGACGTTTTTGTAGCCGCGCTTAAAGCGATGGTGTTTGCCCTGTAGGTCCTGCTCGATAAACTGGGCCAGGCCATCGGAGGTAATGGAGTCAGTGACGATGGTGGAGGCTGGATGTTCTTTAAGGACGATGGCGGAAATCAGTGCAATCAGACGGTTGCGGTTGAGTTCCTGGCCTTGGTGATCGACGGCGGCGGAGCGGTCTACATCGGTATCAAAAATGATGCCAAAGTCGGCTTCGTTGTCTAAGACGGCCTGACAGATGGAGGCCATGGCGTCATGGTTTTCGGGGTTGGGGATGTGGTTAGGGAACATGCCGTCTGGGTCCAGGAACTGGCTGCCGGTGGTGTCGGCTCCTAGGGGTTCAAGGACTTTGCTGGCGTAGAAGCCACCTGCACCGTTACCGGCATCAACGATGATGTTGAGCCCCTGCAATGGCTGGTCAAAGTGGTCTGGATGATTAACAGCAGTGCGGATTTTCTCAACTAGCTGGTCGGCGTAGACGGAGATAAAGTCTCGGGCTTCGATGATCCCGGCTGTGGTTGCTAGGGAAAAGTCATTTTGCTCGGCCAGGGTGAGGATTTCAGTGATGTCTGATTTGCCGAGGCCGCCCTGGGCGGTGAAGAACTTGAGGCCATTGCGGTTGAAGGGCAGATGGCTGGCGGTCATCATAATGGCACCGTCGCAGTTGAAGCCAGGGGTGACGGTGCTCATAAACATGGCAGGGGTGGAGGCCATAGCGAAGTCATAGACTTGAGCGCCGAGGGAGGCGATACCGTCCATGACGCTTTGCATCAGGGTGGGGCCGGAGATGCGGCTATCGCGACCGACGGCGAGCTGAAGTTCTGTGGGGGATTTGCTGAGTTTGGTGGCGAGCCAGGTGGTAAAGGCTTGGCCTAGTCGTTGGGCTACTTCTGGGGTGAGGTTGACGGGTTCATTAGGGACACCGTCGATGGCAACACCACGGATGTCCGAACCATTTTGGAGCTTTTTCCAGTTGAAGTCTTGCATAGGAATGGGGGATCAGTCGGGTTTTCGAAGGGTCCATTTTGAGTATGACGGGTGGGATGAGAAATGACTGAAATCCACTGGTTTTGTTAAACAGTTGAACTATGCGTGGCGTAACTTCTGAAAAGGAGCATAAACACAAAACGACGTTTCATTCACTTAACATGTAAGACCAGGCTAAACTGAAACAATTGAACTAGCTTCTGCACAGTCTATGCAAGACTATCAACTTAGTCAGCCTGAGCAAACTCGAATACACCAAAGGTTAGGCACTCTTGTAGGACCTGGAGCAGCAGCTTTTTATAAAGATGCCTGTTATCTAATGGAAATGGAGATTCCCCTTGAGTCAAAAACACACTTGATAGGACATCTATTACGAGAAATAGAGGCTTCCCTTAGAGGAGTTGTAAAATTTCTCTGGAAACAAGACATTATTGCTCAAGGAAATAACCCTGATGATATTTCTCATAAAGAACAGATCGAATTAGCCGTTCAAACATTAGAGATTTCCAAACCTGAAATCATTGAGACTTGGAGAAAATTACCAAAAGGTAAATACAATTTAGCTAAACGTGCGCATCGCAGCAATTTAGAACCAGTAAGAAGAGTCGATAGTGAATTTAGTTCTTTTTGGGAAGAAATCGATGATCTTTTTCAGGTTATCCTTGATCAACTAGAGACTAAAGTAGCCAAGATTCAATCTAAGCTTGATGACATCTTAGTTAAATCAGAACCTGGTAAAGCGGATATCAAATGCCTGCGTTCTGAAGTTCCCAACAGTAAAATTGCTATTGGATATTTTTTCAGTAAATTAGACTCTCCGGCGTGGCTTAAACCACTTTATAAAGCAGGGTTCTTCACTAGCTCATCGGAACTATTACTTGACAATAACAATAAATATGCCCCTTATTCTCGATGGGGCCAGACAAAATACTTGATTAAAGTTGCACCTGATGAGCCCGATTTGGCACTAGAAATTTCCATTCAAATTCTAAATTCAGGCAGTAACAATATTAGTATTTACGAGGATCTCGTTGAAGTCGCTCTTCATATTCCTTCTGACTATGCATCTCGTTGGTGCACTAAAGCAATCAATTGGTTAAAGCAGCAAAATGTTTTATCCCGACGCTTACCAGATCTTTTTGGTCAACTAGTTACTCATCTGTCTGATGCGGACCACATTGATGTAGCCTTTGATTTAGCAAAAGAGCTGCTAGCTGTCCTTCCATCCCTTGAAGATTCTAATTATGGAGAACCTCATACTCGTATTCAAGAAGAGTTTCATTATAAAAGAATTTTAGATGAACATTTACAGCCATTGATTGAGCTACGCTCTGAATTAGTGCTAAATTTTCTCTGCGAATTGTTAGACACCTACCTGTCTTTTACGAGATATAGTAATAATTCAGAAAAAAATATTGAAGATCACTCAAATCTCTGGCTTCCGATTATCGATGGAAAGCCAAAAAGAAAAAATGAAATAAAACAAATTTTAGCAATTTCTATTTGGGAAATTTCTACTCGTATTGCGAGTGGAAATCCAAGTCAATTAGAAATGATATTTCAGGATTTCAGAGATTTTGATTGGAGAATATTCGATCGTTTCTCACTACATTTACTAAGACGCTACCCAGAACATCTATCGATTTTTGTGGATAAATTGCTGTTAGAGTCTAATCGCTATGATTGGCTTGGGTTTTATCGAGATGGCACAAGTATTGAATATTCTCATGAACATGCTTTACTTTTAAGAGAACAATTTGAACATCGCTCATCCGAAATACAAGATCAAATATTATGTTTGCTCTTGTGTGAACCATCAGATATAAATAAAGTCTCACCAGATAAACAAAGCGAGTATGTCAAATATTGGCGACGTGATTGGCTTTCTATAGTTCAAGAGTGGTTGCCTGGGCATCTTAAAAGACTCTATAGAAAAAGTATTGAAGAGCTTGGTGATCCACGCACATTAGAAGATATATTTACTAATTTAACAAGCTATACTTGGCAAATTGCTTCAAGCAGTCCTAAATCCCAAGAAGAGTTAGCAGAATTAGCAGAAAATAATATTCATGATTTATTTTCTTATTTGAAGAAATATCAGACAGAAGGAAGTCAACTATCTCTAAAAGATTTAGCTTGGCAACTGTCTGAGGGGGCCATTGCTCCCAGCCCTCAAAAGTTTGTGGAAAATATTGCTTACTTCCAAGAACTTGATAAAATTTTCTCAGTGTGGTTCCTTCGAGGACTTAAGAAGAATCTAGAGAATCCATCTAATCGTAGTCAAATTAATTTCTTATGGAACCCTATTCTAGATTTATGTACTTGGTTAATGGGAGATTTAACACAAGTCACAGTTGATTCCGATTCAAATGAATATCCAAGCCGAACAGAGATATGTAGGGTAGTTATTGAAATAGTAGAGTTAGGCCTTTCATTGGCAAGGGAACAAATCATACCAGTTACCCTACGTGAACAATTTTGGGGAATTATCAAACCCTTAACACGTGATCTTGATGTTACACCAGGCTTTACAGTTAATTACCAGGATGCTCATGGGCCATATTTTAGCTCACGTATCAGTGTGAGGGGGCTAGCAATGCATGCAGTTATGCGTTATGCCTTTTGGATAAAACAGGATATCAACAGTACTACAAATGAGTCTCAGAGCTTTAATGATATGCCTGAAGTTCAGAAAGTTTTAGAATGGCATCTAATCCCAGAAAATGATCCATCTAATGCTATTAGGGCAGTATATGGGAAATGGGTTCCTTCTCTACTTCGCTTAGCCCCTGACTGGACTCAACAAAATATCAATCGTATTTTCCCTGAAGAACTAAACTCACAAAACCTATTCAATGCGGCATGGGAAGGATATCTAAAAAATAATCGTGTATATTCAGATATCCTCTTCTTTTTAGAAGATCAGTATCGATATGCTATAAATCAATTACCTGATATAAACAGTGCCTCTAAAAATAAATCTAAGCATTATCATTTAGACCTAAATCGATATTTAGCTAATCATTTACTCAATTTGTTCTGAAAGGGTAACATTAATATAAGTGACGATAATAGTTTGCTCAAAGACTTTTTTACTAAGGCTCCCAAGTATGCACGTAATGAGTTTATGAGGAGTTTCGCTTGGGAATTACTTTATGGTGATTTTGACGAAGACGATGAACAATGTCAACGATTTCAGGATTTTCTAGAATGGCGTATTACAAAGGCTCAATTAAATAGTACAAGTGTTGAGAAGAATTCTGATCTTCAATACTTCAGTTGGATATTTGCATCTGGAGAATTGTGTGAGGAATGGGCACTTCATAAGTTAGTAGATACTTTAAAGCTTCTTGGAACTGTCGATGATCCAGGTGATTCACTTTTAGAACGATTCAAAGAACTCGCGCAAGCACTACCTCAACAAACCCTTCATTGTCTAGAACTCTTAGCTGAGAGTGACCAGAGAAACCACTGGTTCGCTAGATATAAAAGTAATGATTATCGAGATATTTTTCAAATTACTTTAGCAAGTGAGCATCAAGAAGTTCAAAAAGCTACTCAAGAGTTTATAAGTCGTTTAATTGCTCGGAATCTAGGAAGTTATCGTGACTTACTTTAATTCCACAGATAATAATCAAAAAAATCTTAACTCTTTTAGATCTCCACATATAGTTTTCTCTGGTTCAATCATTACGTAAAAGCCTGTCTTTAAAATTAGAGTTGTCTAAAATTAAACTAGTGATTCCAAGAACTTATCCCACACTAGCAATCACCTGCCCAATCTCCTTCGGCGAAGCCTCAGTCGCCAAAATCGCCCGAATCAACAACTCAATTGATACTGACGCATCACCATTTTCAGCATTCGCCACACGCGGCTGACTAGACTGAATCTTCTCCGCCAACTCCGCTTGCGTCATTAGTGACTACCTGCGCTTTTTAAGACTATTACTAAGCGCCAGCTTAATCTCAACAAGCATCGCCTCTTCCGAACTTAACTCCAAAAAATCTGAAGCCGTACCCACTTTCCAACCCTTATCCTCAAGATTCTTACGTGTCTTCTGATCCATTTTATTGACTCTGCTTATCTCAGTTGGGCTTGCTCAATCACAGCTTATAAACGCCGTTCATCATAAGGTTTCAATCAGCCATTCTGACCTCTGCTAATATTGGAGCAAATAAGTTGCTCACTCCCATGACATTCACAATTACCTCAGAACCACCCCCACTAGAAACCAACGCTGACAACGTAGTCCTCGTTGGCAAAACCCGTGTCACGCTAGAAACCGTGGTGAATGTCTTTAAGCAAGGTACAACCGCTGAGGAAATCGTCTATCGCTATCCTGCACTAAAACTAGCAGACGTTTATGCCACAATTGCCTTTTACCTTAACCATCAGCAAATGGTCGAAGACTACTTAAAGGAACGTCAGACCCAGGCCCAGGAAACAAAAAAACTCAACGAAGCTCGGTTAGATGCTCACGGCATACGTGATAGACTTCTAGCTCGCAAACATGAACAAGAAGCATGCTGAAGCTGCTAGCAGATGAAAACTTTGACAATACCCTCATTAGAGGTTTATTAAGACGCAATTCAAGGATTGATATTATCAGAGTCCAAGATGCTGAATTATCAGGCAAAGACGATCCAACCGTTCTGGCATGGGCAGCACAAGAAAATCGAGTTTTGTTAACCCATGATGTTGCGACGATTACTAAATACGCCTACGAAAGAGTAGCCAAAGGATATCCAATGCCAGGTGTGATAGAAGTGCGTACAGATGCACCCATTGGTCAAATTATTGAAGACATTCTTCTAATTCTGGAATGTATTGCTACAGGAGAATTAGAAGGTCAAATTTTATATCTTCCTCTGTAGATACTCGCTAAGCCGCAGAGCGCCAGCTTAATCTCTACAAGTACTGCTTCTTGTAAGCTCAACTCCGGAAAGTCTGAAGCCGTACCAACTTTCCACCCCTTATCCTCAAGATTTTTACGCATCTTTTGATCCATCTTATTTACCCTGTTTATCTCGATCATACTGACTCATTGGACTTTTAACAAAAAAAGAGGCAAGAGCTTCTATCTCTGCCGATTGCAGAGTGTGTTGTCACCGAGCAACATGAGTAAAAGCAATTAACGTTAAGCTGCTTTTTTCTTCTTTTT